>JAQGOD010000334.1 GCA_028293775.1 Gammaproteobacteria bacterium | reverse complement strand
GCAAGCTGGGCGCTGTTGGTGACCTTGCGGGTGTAGGCGCGGCCGGCATCGAGCACATTTTCCGAGAACTTGGTGGCCAAGTGCGCCAAACGCTGCGCCACTTCGCGATAGCGGACTTTCTTCTCAGGCGCCAAATCCACGCCCGCCAATCGGAAGTCACGCAGCGCGTTCTCCAGCAGCTTGCGTTGCGCCGGATCGAGCGAGTCTCCTTCGCTCTTCAGCACGTGGGCATAGCCGGCCTGCAAGGCTGCGTTTTGGCCCAGTTCCGAGGAATACTCGGTGAGCAGCGGCACACATTCGTTATACGCCTCGCGCATCTGCGCAGAGTTGGCCACTGCATTCAAGTGCGAGATGGGGCTGAAGACGCGGCTCAAGCGGTAGCTCAATTCCTCGACCGGTGCCACCAGCGAGGCAAAAGTTGGATTCACCTGGGCCGTCAGTTGCGCGATGCGCGCTCGATTTTCCGCCAGTACCTGTTCCAGTGCCGGGCGAGCGTGGCTCGCCTCTATGCGGCCGAAATCAGGCAGTGCGTCCCAGGATAGGAGTGGATTGTTCACGCGCTAATTCTATCAGACCCGCCTGCCGTTTCGGCTCGAGGGCGCGGGCTTGGGCGCGAACAAGTATCATGGCCGGCGCGGAGGATGAATTTGACAGTGTCGGAACAAGCATTCGATCTCATCAGCATCGGCGGCGGCAGCGGCGGCCTTGCCTGCGCGCAGCGCGCGGCGGAATACGGCGCAAAGACCGCGGTCATCGAGCCGCAGCGCTTGGGCGGCACCTGCGTCAACGTGGGGTGCGTACCGAAGAAAATCATGTGGAATGCGTCGGGCGTCGCTTTGAGCGTGCACGATGCGAGCGACTACGGCTTCGATGTGAAAGCGGGCGAAAGCGATTGGGCGCTCTTGAAGCGCAAGCGCGATGCCTATGTGCTTCGATTGAACGGGATCTACGAACGCAATCTTGCGGCCAAGGGCGTGGCGTATGTCCGAGGGGCGGCGCGCTTTCTTGACGCCCGCACGTTGGAGGTAAATGGGCAGCGCTTCAGCGCCCGGCACATCGTGATCGCCACGGGCGGCAAGCCCACGCTGCCGAATTTGCGGGGCGCTGAATTGGGCATCAGTTCGGACGGTTTTTTTGATCTTGCCTCGCGGCCCAATCGTGTCGCGGTGGTGGGCAGCGGCTACATTGCCTGCGAGTTGGCAGCCTCGTTTCGAGAACTCGGCAGCCAAGTGGAACAGTTCGTCCGCAAGGACCGCCTGTTGACCAACTTTGACGTGATGTTGGGCAAGTCCCTGATGCGGGAAGCCCGGGCACTTGGCATGCTCGTTCACGAGCACGTGGTGCCGGCCGCGTTGCTCGAGGACTCAGGCAAGAAGACCCTGATCGCGCAAGACGGACGCGAATTCGCCGGCTTCGATTGCGTACTGTGGGCGATAGGGCGCGATGCGAATATCGCCGGGCTCGATGTACAAAAGGCGGGCGTTGAGCTCGACCCAAGCAGCTACATCGTCACCGACCGATTTCAAAATACCAATGTGGCCGGCGTCTATGCGATCGGCGATGTGACGGGGCGGGCTGCCTTGACGCCCGTGGCCATCGCGGCGGGACGGCGCTTGAGCGACCGGCTCTTCGGCGCCAAACCCGAACGGCATCTCGATTACAACATGATTCCGACGGTGATTTTCACTCACCCGCCCATCGGCACCGTGGGACTGAGCGAGGTGGAAGCCCGCGCGCAGTACGGCGATGCCGTGAAGGTGTACGTGGCGGACTTCACGCCGATGTACCACGCGATGACCGCACGCAAGACGCACACCGACATGAAATTGATTTGCGTCGGTCCCGAGCAGCGTATCGTGGGCTGTCACATCCTGGGCACGGGCGCCGATGAGATGCTGCAAGGGTTCGCCGTGGCGATTCGCATGGGCGCAACCAAGGCTGATTTCGACGACACGGTGGCCATTCATCCGACCAGCGCGGAAGAATTGGTCACGATGCGCTGACGGCGAAGCGCCGCCGACGAAGCGCCGACTCTCAAGCGTGCTGTGCCAGCGCCTCCAAGGCAGGCGCGGTATCGGGGCGGATTCCTCGCCAAAGCAAGAAAGTCTCTGCGGCCTGTTCGACCAGCATGCCCCATCCTTTGGTGGTACGCGCAGCGTGCAGGGATTTTGCCCACAGAGTGAACGGGGTATGCCCGCGGCCGTAGGCCATGTCGTAGCAGATGCTTTCCTCGCTCACCAATCCCACCGGCATTTCGGGCATTTGTCCTTGCAGGCTGGCCGAGGTGCCATTGATGATCAGATCGTAGGGCGGGCCCCGCACGTCTGAGAATCCACAGCCTGAAATCTCGCCCAGGTCGGTGAATTCCGCGGCCAGTTTCCGTGCCCGCTCCGGCGTGCGATTGGCAATGACGATTTCCTTGAGCTCCCGTTCCATGAGTGAGCCGAGTACGCCGCGCACCGCGCCGCCGGCCCCTAAAATAAGCACGCGCTTGCCGCCCAGCGCGATACCCAAATTGGTCTCCAGATCCGCGAGCAGGCCCAAGCCGTCGGTGTTGTCGCCCAACAGAGAGGTCTGCTCGAAAAAAGCGATTGTGTTGACGGCTTTCGCGCGCTCGGCGCGCGGCGTCAGCTCGTTCACCAGTTCTGCGGCTGCCTGCTTGTGAGGCAGGGTCACGTTGAGCCCCTTGAGGCCGCCGGCGAAAAGGCGCAGAGCCTCGCCGCGAAAATTATCAGGGGCAATATCAAACAGCCGGTACACCAGATTCTGGCCGGCGGCTTTGGCGAACATTCCGTGAATGAACGGCGACCAGCTGTGCGCGATCGGATGACCCGCAACCCCGTATTGATCAGGCGCCTCTAACCCTGGGCTCGGTTTCACTTAAGCAAGCCACTCCGCCGCGCGTTTTGCGAAATACGTCAAGATCCCATCGGCGCCGGCCCGCTTGATGCACATCAGCGCTTCCAAGGCGACCGCACGTTCATCGAGCCAGCCGTTGCCTACGGCCGCCATGATCATGGAGTATTCGCCGCTGACTTGGTAGACCAAGGTGGGCAGTCCAAAGCGGTCCTTCACCCGCCGCACGATATCCAAGTACGGCAGGCCCGGCTTGACCATGACCATGTCCGCGCCTTCGCTGATATCGAGTGCCACTTCACGCAATGCCTCGTCGGCGTTGCCGATGTCCATTTGATAGGTGTGCTTGCCGCCGCTTCCCAGTTGCGCGGCCGATCCCACCGCATCGCGGAATGGGCTGTAGAAGCTCGAGGCGTACTTGGAGGCATACGCCAGAATACGGGTATGAATCAGTCCGGCGGCCTCAAAGGCAGTGCGGATCGCTCCGATTCGGCCGTCCATCATGTCCGAGGGGGCGACGATGTCGGCGCCGGCTTCGGCATGCGAACGCGCTTGGCGCACGAGTATTTCCACCGTCGCATCGTTCATGACATAGCCCTGCTCATCGATCAATCCGTCTTGCCCGTGGGTGGTGAATGGATCAAGCGCCACATCGGTAATCACGCCGAGGTTCGGAAACTCCTTTTTGAGGGCCCTGACCGCGACCTGCGCGATGGCATCGGGGTTCCAGGACTCGCGTGCGTCCAGGGTCTTCTTACCCTCGGGAGTCACCGGAAACAGCGCGATCGCGGGGAGCTTAAGACGCACCAGCGCCTCGCATTCGCGCAGCAACTCATCCACGGAGAGCCTTTCGATGCCGGGCATGGAGCTTACGGGCTGCCGCACGCCGGCCCCTTCCACCACGAAAACAGGATAAATCAGCGAATCGACGCTCAGATGCGTTTCGCGCATCAAACGGCGTGAAAACTCGTCGCGGCGCATGCGCCGCATGCGAGTACTTGGAAATGAATTGCCGGCAAATCCGGTCATATGAGGGTGACTCCTATCATGCATTTTGCCGCCGCAAACCCGCCAAAGCCGGGCCCAGTCGGCATATCCGACGGTCGGCGCCGCCGCCGTAACGGGGTAATATCGCCGGGACGATACCTTGAGCCGGGTGCTGATTTATACATGAACGATGAGGTCGGCGGAAATCAGAGACGCGCCCGGTTTCAGGCGCTATGCCAATCGCTGCGCCCGGACCTGGTGCGGTTTGCCTTTTGGTTGTCCCGCGATCGAGCCACGGCCGAAGACG
>JAQGOD010000314.1 GCA_028293775.1 Gammaproteobacteria bacterium | reverse complement strand
GCGGAGAATCCTCTGCAAATGGTAGGAGCAATCAATGCGTACACCGCGCGAATGGCCGCCGCCTGCGGATTCAAAGCCATCTACCTGGCGGGCAGCGGCGTGGCCGCCAATTCCCTGGGGATACCGGATTTGGGCATCAGTACCATGGACGATGTGCTGATCGATATCCGCCGCATCACCGATGCGTGCCCGCTACCGATGTTGGTGGACGCCGACACCGGTTGGGGCGGTGCATTCAACATCGCGCGAACGGTGAAGTCTTTCACGAAATTCGGTGCAGGCGGGATGCATATCGAGGACCAAGTGCAATCCAAGCGCTGTGGCCACCGGCCAGGCAAGGAAATCGTGTCCAAGCAGGAAATGGTGGATCGGGTCAAAGCGGCGGTGGATGCCAGGACCGACGAGAATTTCGTGATCATGGCGCGCACCGATGCCCTCGCCGTGGAGGGCATCGACAAGGCGCTCGATCGTGCCGTGGCCTGCGTTGAAGCGGGCGCCGACATGATTTTCCCGGAAGCCATCACTGAACTCGCGATGTACCGGCGCTTCAAGGACGCCGTGAAGGTACCCATTCTTGCCAACATCACCGAATTTGGCCAAACGCCCCTGTACACAAGGGATGAGCTCGCCACCGTGGGTGTCGACATTGTATTGCACTGCTGCTCTGCCTACCGGGCCATGAATGCCGCAGCCCTCAATACTTACCAGGCGATCCGCCGCGACGGGACGCAGAAGAACGTGCTTGCGACGATGCAAACCCGCGCCGATTTATATAAATACCTCGACTATTACGCCTACGAAGCGAAGCTTGACGAGCTATTCGCCGAAGGAAAGGAAAAGTCATGAGCAATTCCGACTCGCAAGCCCCAGGCACGTTCAAACCCAAAAAATCAGTTGCCTTGTCGGGCGTGACGGCGGGCAATACGGCGTTGTGCACCGTCGGAAGAACCGGCAACGATTTGCACTATCGCGGCTACGATATTTTGGATATCGCCACGCAGTGCGAGTTCGAGGAAATAGCGCACTTGCTGGTGCATGAAAAGCTGCCCAACAAAGCGCAACTCGCGGCCTATAAAACCAAACTCAAGGCGCTGCGAGTGCTGCCGCCAGCCGTTACGAGCGTGCTCGAACAGCTTCCCGCGACCAGCCATCCCATGGATGTGCTGCGAACGGGCGTGTCGGCACTAGGCTGCTGGGAACCTGAAGCCAACGATCACAACAGCGAGGGCGCACGCGATCGCGCGGATCGATTGCTGGCCTGCTTAGGTTCCATGCTGTGCTATTGGTACCACTACGCCAAGGACGGCCGCCGCATCGAGGTGCAGAGCGACGATGATTCCATCGGTGCACATTTTTTACGCCTGTTGCACGGTCGCAAACCCACGGCAAGCTGGGTGCGCGCCATGCACACTTCGTTGAACTTGTACGCCGAGCACGAATTCAACGCGTCTACGTTCACGGCCAGGGTCATCGCGGGGACGGGATCGGATCTTTACTCTTGCATCACCGGCGCAATCGGCGCCTTGCGGGGGCCGAAGCACGGCGGCGCAAATGAAGTCGCATTCGAAATTCAAAACCGCTATGACACCCCGGACGCAGCCGAAGCCGACATTCGCCGGCGCGTCGCGGGCAAAGAAGTGATCATCGGTTTTGGCCACCCCGTGTATACGGTTTCGGATCCGCGCAATCAGATCATCAAGGAGGTATCGCGTACTCTCGCGCGCGAGGCTAACGACATGCTGGGATTCGAGGTGGCCGCGAGAATCGAATCGGTGATGTGGGACATCAAAAGAATGTTTCCCAACCTAGACTGGTTTTCAGCCGTGTCGTATCACCTGATGGGCATTCCGACCGCGATGTTCACGCCGCTGTTCGTCATTAGCCGCACTTCCGGCTGGGCGGCTCACGTCATCGAACAACGCGAGGATGGGAAAATCATTCGACCGAGCGCCAATTACGTTGGACCGGAAAACTTAACGTTTGTGCCACTGGCGGAGCGCCCCTAACCTCATGTCCCAAGATATCAAGTCCGCCGAGAGACCGGCTCCCGATCAAGTGTTGGCTGACATCGCGGATTACGCGCTGAACTTTCAGGTGACGAGCCCCTTGGGCTACGAGACGGCCGCGTATTGTTTGATGGATACGTTGGCGTGCGGCTTCCAGGCGCTGAAATATCCGGCGTGCACGAAATTGATGGGGCCGGTGGTTCCCGGGGCTACCTTGAGCGGGGGAGCGCGGGTTCCCGGCACGGCGTACGAGCTCGATCCCATCGCCGCCGCCTTCAACATTGGCGCAATGATCCGCTGGCTGGACTTCAACGACACCTGGCTGGCGGCCGAGTGGGGTCACCCTTCCGACAATTTGGGCGGCATTTTGGCCGTCGCGGATTATCTGTCGCGCTCGGGAAAGCGGGTGTCAGTGCGCGACGTGCTCACAGGCATGATCAAGGCGCACGAAATACAAGGCGTGCTGGCCTTGGAGAACAGCTTCAACCGCGTCGGCTTGGACCACGTGCTGCTGGTTCGCGTGGCCTCGACCGCCGTCGTCACGGCGCTGCTCGGCGGTTCGCGAGAGCAAATCATCAATGCCGTGTCCAATGCCTGGGTGGACGGCGGCGCACTGCGTACTTACCGCCATGCGCCCAATACCGGCTCGCGCAAGAGCTGGGCAGCGGGCGATGCCACCAGCCGCGCCGTGCGTCATGCGCTGTTTGCGCTCGAAGGCGAGATGGGTTATCCCTCGGCGCTTACCGCCAAAACCTGGGGTTTCCAAGACGTACTTTTCAAAGGCAAGCCGGTGGTATTGCCGCAGCCCCTCGGCAGCTATGTAATGGAGAATGTGCTTTTCAAAATTTCGTTTCCCGCGGAGTTCCACGCCCAGACAGCGGTGGAAGCGGCCATGACGCTGCACCCGCAGATCGCCGCGAAGCTCGACCAGGTCGATCAGGTGGTCATCGAAACCCAGGAACCCGGCGTGCGCATCATCGACAAGACGGGACCGCTCGCGAATCCGGCGGACCGCGATCATTGCATTCAGTACATGGT
>JAQGOD010000295.1 GCA_028293775.1 Gammaproteobacteria bacterium | reverse complement strand
CCCGGCAAGGCGGGCGCCCGCACCGTGATCATTGAATTGAAAGAAGTTGCAACGGCCCCCCTCCCCAACAGCAGCGGCTATCCGCCGGCGTTTCCTCGGCCGCGAGCCAAGAAGCTATTGGAGAACGACAAAGTCATCGTCTGGGACTATGTGTGGCGTCCGCATGAGCCGACCCCGATGCACTTTCACGACAAGGACACGGTGGTGGTATTCGAGGATACCGGCGCGCTGCAATCCACGACGCCGGATGGCAAGAGCGTCGTCAATGAAAACAAGTTTGGCGACATTCGCTTCAACCGCCGCGATCGCACGCACACCGAGCTATTGCTGCGCGGCCACGCTCACGCCGTCATTACCGAACTGAAGTAAATATGAAAACCCTCATTGCTGCCTACGCACGCTCGCCGCAACATTTCGCACGTAAGGGTCCGCTTGCGGCAGTCCGCCCGGATTCCATGGCCGCCCAAGTCGTGACCGGCCTGCTCGAGCGCACCAAGCTTGATCCGGCTCTGATCGAGGACCTGATTCTAGGGTGTGCCTATCCGGAAGGGCCGCAAGGATCGAACATTGCGCGCATCGTGGTGTTGTTGGCAGGTTTGCCGCTCGAAGTCGGCGGCATGACCGTCAATCGATTTTGCGGTTCATCGATGTCGGCCATTCAAATTGCGGCCGCGCAAATCGAGGCGGGCATCGGCGAGGCGTTTCTTTGCGTGGGCGTTGAATCCATGAGCATGGTTCCCCAGGGAGGCTTCAATCGATCCCCCAATCCGGAACTGTCGAGCCGTTTTCCGGATGCGTATATCAGCATGGGCCAGACCGCAGAAAATGTGGCTAGGGCGTACAACATATCGCGCCTCGACCAAGAGGTCATGGCGGTCGAGTCTCATCGCAAAGCGGCGCAGGCCCGCGCACAGGGCCGCCTGCATGAAGAAATCGTCCCCATCCGACTCGAATCCGGAGAACTGGTGACTGAAGACGGCTGCATTCGGCCAGCCACCTCGCTCGAGGCGCTGGCCGCTTTGAAGCCTGCCTTCGCGGCCGATGGCGTCGTGACGGCCGGTACGTCATCGCCGCTGACCGACGGCGCATCCGTAGTGCTGGTCACGAGTGAGGAATTTGCCGGCCGTCATGGCTTGCATCCGCTCGCTCGCCTACGCTCGGCGGCGACGGTGGGCTGCGACCCCGCTATCATGGGCATCGGTCCGATTGCCGCCACTCGCAAGGCCTTGGCACGTGCCCGCTTAGGCGTAGACGCTCTGGATGTGATCGAACTCAACGAAGCCTTTGCCTCCCAAGCGCTTGCATGCATGCGGGAACTTGGACTGAATCCGGCGAACATCAACCTTGACGGCGGGGGTCTGGCGCTGGGACATCCGCTCGGCGCAACCGGCGCGCGCATCACCGGCAAGGCGGCCGCATTGCTCGCTCGCACCAGAGGTCGCTATGCCCTGGCTACCCAGTGCATCGGCGGCGGACAGGGCATCGCCACGGTCATGGAAGCGCTTTGAGGGTGATGCTCACCGGACAGTGATCGCTGCCCATGACGGTAGGATGAATCAGCGCACCCGAAACGGCCTCGCGCAACTGATCCGAGACTAGGAAGTAATCGATTCTCCACCCGACGTTGCGTGCGCGCGAGTTGGCAAAGTTGCTCCACCAGGAATAGTGGCCATTGCCTTGCGTGAACAAACGGAAGGTATCCACGAAGCCCGCATCCAGCAACGCTTGAAATCCCGCTCGTTCCTCGTCGGTAAATCCCTTCTTGCCGCGGTTGGGCTTCGGATTGGCCAGGTCCAATTCGGTGTGTGCCACATTCAGATCGCCGCAAAATATGACCGGCTTGGACTTCTCCAGTTGCTGGCAGTACCCGAGGAAGGCCGGATCCCAATGCTTGTGTCGCAGCGCGAGCCGGCTCAAGTCGTCCTTGGCATTCGGCGTATACACGGTGACGACATAGAACTTGGGGAATTCGGCGGTGATGACCCTCCCCTCCTCGGCGCTGTCGCGCTTCAATTCGTCGGCGAACGTAAACCGCTGGGCAAAGTCGGTGGGAAACCCGTTGGTGATGGACAGAGGCTCCTCTTTGGCAAAAATCGCCGTTCCCGAATAGCCTTTTTTTATCGCCGAGTTCCAATACTCCCGATAATTCGGCAAGTCGATTTCGATTTGGCCGCGTTCGGCTTTGGTCTCTTGCAGGCACAAGATATCGGGCTCGTGAGTCTCGAGAAACTTGAGGAACAGTCCCTTTTTGTGCACCGAACGGATGCCGTTCACGTTCCACGAATAGATCTTCATTTGGCTGACGTTGCTCCCCACCCGGCACCCAAGGCTTTGTAGACGGCGATCAGCGAGGTCGCCGCATCGGTGCGGCTTTGCGAAAGAACCAACTCGGCACTCAAGGCCGTGCGCTCCGCATCAAGCACTTCAAGAAAATCAATTAAGCCTCCTTCGAAACGCTTTTGAGCCAACTCGGCCGCCTTATCGCTCGCCGCCGCCGCAAGTTGCAGAGCGTCGCGCCTCGATTGTGATCGCCCATAGCTGATGAGGGCGCCCTCGGTATCCTCGAGCGCGCCCAGCACGGCGCCTTCATAGGCCGACAGCGCCGCATCGGTTTGCGCCCTGGCCGTACTGATGCGCGCGCGCACTCGCCCCAGATCGAAAGCCGCCCAGGAAATACTCGGCCCGACGGAAAAAAAACTTGCCTCGGCGGTGCCGAACTGGCCGAATGTCGGCCCAAAATACCCCACTTGACCGTTCAGCGTAACCTTGGGGAATAGATCGCCCACCGCGACCCCGACCCGCGCGGTAGCGCCCGCCAACCTGCGTTCCGCGATGCGAACGTCGGGACGGCGACGCAGCAACTGCTCGGGCGAGCCGATCGCGTTCAAATCCGGCAATGCGGGTGCCGGCGCCGGTGCTGTCAGCGTCGCCCCGAGCGCCGTCGGTTGGCGGCCCGTCAGCACGCTTAAGCGATAACCGGTGGTGGCAATCGATGCCTGCAGGCTGGGAATCGATGCCACGGTCGTCTGCCATTGCGCCTCGGCGCGCGCAGTATCCAATTGATTTCCTCTGCCGGCCTCCAGTCGATTGCGCGTAAGCTTCAGCGTATTGAATTGATTGTCGGCATTGCGCATGGTCAGTGACAGCTGGTCCTGTAGTCCGCGCAAAATAAAATAATCGCGCGCAACTTCCGCGATGACGCTGACGCGCGCGTCCTGCAGCGTTGCGGCACTCGCGCCCACATCCGCACGCGCGGCTTCAACGTTGCGACGAACCCGTCCAAACAGGTCCAGTTCCCAGAGTTCATCAAATCCAACTTGGGCTACGTTGAATTCGCGGTCGTGCCTACTGACTCCGGGCAGTTGTTCCTTGGAATCCAAGACGTGCGA
>JAQGOD010000234.1 GCA_028293775.1 Gammaproteobacteria bacterium | reverse complement strand
CCAAGGATGATTTTCCACTGGTCGATGTGCTCCGGCTGCGGCCGCTGGAGGGCGCAAAGCTGTGGCTGCGCTTTACCGATGGCAGCGAGGGCGTGCGCGACCTCAGCGATATTCTTGCCAAGGGTGGGCCGGCGGCAGAGCCGTTGCTCGAAAGCAGCTATTTCGCGCGGGTGTTTGTCGAGGGCGGCGTGCCGACCTGGCCGAATGGGTTCGATCTCGATCCGATCGCGCTCTATTTGGAATTGCGCGATGCACATGCGCTGACCCGCGACGCCGCCGAGTAAGCCTGCGATCAGTGGCTGCGGATCAACATCCACGCAATCAAGCCCACGATCAGGAAGATCGGGACGATCCAGGCGGCGGTACCGACGGTGCCGCCGAGAGATGAGAAGAAGCCGGTACGGTCGGGTGCACGGCGGGGTGGCGGCAGGTCGTCCTGGTCCATGAGACTGTCCTTTGACGCGCCACTCTAGGGCCCCCTCAAAGCTGCGTCACGCACTGCAATCAATCGTGTCTGTCGCCATGCGGCCGCAGCGTCTAACAGCGGCGCATGATTTCCGCAGTGATTTTCGATTGCGACGGCGTGCTGGTGGACAGCGAGATCATCGCCCATCGGATCGAAATCGAAGTGCTGGCCGAGCTCGGGCTCGACTACGAACCGGATGCGTTCAAGGCACGCTTCATGGGGATGAGCGATAAGGCCCTGCGCGCGGCGCTGGAGCTGGACGCACAAGCGCGCCTTGGACGTTCCATCCTCGACGATCTCAAGATCCTGCATGCGCGCTATTGGCAGGCCCTCGAAGCCGAGTTGCTGCCCGTCGCGGGTGTCCATGACGCAATCGATGCGGTCCGAGGGCTGAAAGCGGTCGCCAGTTCGTCGACCGAGCGGGGCCTCGAGCGCAAATTGCGCAAGACCGGTCTGTGGTCGCGGTTCGCACCGCATATCTATTCCGCCGAACATGTCACCCATGCCAAGCCGGCGCCGGATCTGTTCCTGCTGGCGGCGCGCGAATTGGGCGTCGCGGCAGAGAACTGCCTGGTGATCGAAGACAGCGTCAATGGCGTGCTGGCGGCACAGGCGGCGGGGATGACGGTGTGGGGCTTCATGGGCGGCGCCCATATGGACGCCAACGCCCGCACCCTGCTCGTCGCGACAGATGTCGCGCGCATCGTGGACAATTGGGCCGAAGCGGCGCCACTGCTACGCGGTTTGTAAAGTTCCCGACCTATTTCATATCTGCATAAGGCTATCCATTTTCCGGCACTTGAACGGACGCGTTCCGACCCCAAATCCGCTCTCTCGAAGGGAGAAGGCAGATTTCGGATGGTCTGGAGCGGAGTGGCGAAAACGGTGTGGCAGACCTTAATGCGCGGGAGCAGGTTGCGTGCCCGGAGCGGGCGTCGCAACTGGTGCCGCGGAGGCCGGGGCCGCCAGCAAGGTGACCTTCTCGATCACCACCGGGGTGATTGGGGAGGCGTCCGGGAACGGGCCCTTGCCGCTGCCGGTCGGTGTCGCGGCAATCTTGTCGACCACATCCATGCCATCGACGACCTTGCCGAACACGGCATAGCCGGTGGTGTCAGCCGGGGCGCCGGCATCAGGATCGAGGGCCGGATTGTCCGACAGGTTGATGAAGAATTCCGCCGTGGCGCTGGCCGGATAGGAACTGCGGGCCATGGAAAGGCTGCCGCGCATATTGGTCAAGCCGCTGCTCGTCTCCAGCGGGATCGGCTCGTGGGCGGATTTGGCATCGCCCTCAGGCCCGTAGCTGCCGGCCTGCAGCACAAAGCCGGGCACGACGCGATAGATCACCGTGCCGTCGAAATGGCCCTCTTTCACATAGCGCAGGAAATTGGCCGCCGTTTTCGGCGCATGGGCGGGATCGAGGGCCACGGTGATGCTGCCCAGCGAGGTTTTGAACTGGACCTGGGGAGCGGTGGCTTCCTGGGCGCGCGCGGCGCCGGTGAAGAGTGCAACGGAGAGGCAGAGCGAAGCGGCGAATTTCATGGCAAGCAGTCCTGGGAGCGCGGCGGAGTGCCTATCACAGCCAGGGGGCATCGCAAAAGCGGCGCGCCGTGTGCTGAAAAATTTCGATTTTCGCACTTCAATTACGCAATAAAATTACGCGGGCTTCAGATGCCTGGCCAGATCGCGGCCATCACCATCACAATGCCCGCCAGGCTCGCGACCCACACAAGCGTGCGCAGATAAGGAATGCCGAAGACATAGACCGGGATGTAGATGAGTCGCGCGCCAAGATAGATTTGCGCGCCGAGCACGGAGGTTGTGGTGCTGACATTCGCCGCATGCGCGACCAACACCGCGACCGCGAAAAACGGAAACGTCTCGAGGAAATTCCTGTAGGCGCGCTCCAGCCTTGCGCTGAAACGGCCGATCGTGGGCCAGCCCTCGTCGCGCGGGCCCGCTGCCCAGCCCATGCCGCGGCCGAGCACACTGGCCAGTACGGCCGCCAATAGCTGCACGATTCCGAGCGCCAATGCGCAAAACAGCATATGCATTTCGACGCTATCGAATATG
>JAQGOD010000341.1 GCA_028293775.1 Gammaproteobacteria bacterium | reverse complement strand
TTGCTCCTGGGATCCTACGGGCTGAGCGGAATCCGCTTCGGTTTTGCCGCCGACTTCGATGAGCCGAAGTCGGGCGGCAAAGGCGGTATCACTTGGTTGGGATACCAGAAGGTCAAGTGACAACTTTCGCAAACACTGTCCATCGCCGCGCCCGCATTCATCATGCCATTCGCATCTTTCTTATCGATGGCCGCAAGCATTTGCGTACCCGCGTCACGCAAGGCGCGCGCAAATTGCACGAATGTTGCGTGCTGCGAGTCAAAGCGCCTTTGCCCCTCTTCGGCGCTGAGCACGCCCGAGGTGCCCTGATCCAGCACCGAGCTGCCGGGCGCCACCAGCTTGCGGCCATCCATCATGAGGAGGTTGGTTCCCTCGATCAGTGCGATCGCACGCCGCCTCACCTCATGCCATTGCTCATCGCTGTGAGGCTGATGAAAGACCGTGCCTTTGCGCGTCTGCGTGATACTGACCGAATCCCACAAGGCATCGGCGGCCGGGTCGATCACCGAGTCCATCAGTTCTTGGATGCTGGCCGTCAGTTGCAATGGCGCGGGTGGCGCCGCAGCCGACAGCGGCGCCGGAGCGGGCGCCGCCGCAACGGTTGGCACCGCGGCGACTTCGCCTTTGTGGCAGGCGCCGCTCGCCAATAAAACGACACTTATTGAAAAGGCGCGAAGCAGGCTCCTCATAAAAGAAAACTCCCCATTGATGCAGCCATGATGCAGCCATCGCCGGCGCTTATTTGCCGGCCGGCACGTCGGCCGCCGGCTCCTTTGGCGCCTCTTTCGGATGGAGGCCTTCATCCTCGATCAAACGCTTGCGCACATAGAGAAACCGAATTGTTTCGTACTCGAACGGCGAACCGCTCGAATAGTAGCGAAAATCGATGTTGGCGCGTTGATCGATCGCATTGGCTGTCCCCAGGCCCCAGGACACGTTGCCGCGATATAACCCGAAGACATTGATGCCGTACTCGGTGCCGTAATCCGCCAGGAATCCGACACCGTCTCTCAGCGTCGACGGCCCGAGCAGCGGGATTACCAGATACGGTCCCGGATGCATTCCCCACTTGGCCAGCGTGGTTGCGAAGCCGGTGGGATTGCCCGGAAGCTTCAATTTCGTGGCAACGTCAATCAAGCCGCCGATACCCAGGGTGCTGTTGATCACCAGCCGCTCCAGACTGCGCAGTCCGTATTTGAGCCGCCATTGCAACGTGTAGTTGATGGTGCTGTCGATCTCAGCAAGATTTCCGAAGAAATTGTGCACGCCGGACTGAAGCGGTCGCGGCGTGCGCCGATAGGCGTTCGCGGCGGGCAGAAAGATCGCTTCATCGAAGCGGGCATTGAACCGGTACGTAAAGCGGTTGAGCCGCTCCCACGGATCATACGTATACATCGGCGGCGCGTCGGCGGGGGTCAATAACGGCGGCGCGGCATTGGTTTCCTGCGTCTCGGCCGCAACCACCGCGGCATATGCCGCCGCATTGGCCGCCGCCGCGGTGTTATCGTCCGCCGGCGTCTGCGCGGGCACGGTGCGAATGGACACGCGCTGCGAGGCGCAACCCCCGAGTGCCAAGAGAATGGCGCTTAGGGTTATCGCGGCCTTCATGGCGAACTCCTGGGCCAGCGGCCCGCCAACATATCCAGCACGTCGGCCACCTGCTGGCGATCCCCAACTTCACCCAAATGACCGCCGTGATCGTAGACCACGATCCTGGGACCGAGCGTCTCTTGCAGCCAGGAGAGTTCGCGTCTGCTGAGAATGAGGTCATCGCTGGTGGTCTGCGCATAGTAGTCGCCGTCGGCGCGCAAGGCGTCCGCGATGATGTCCAGGCGATTCGCGGCGATGAGGGATGCGCTGGTGGCCTCGGGACGATGCTTGAGATAGTACGGAGCGAAGACCTTTGCAAAGTAATCGGCGAACGGTCTTGCGCGCAAGTCGCGTTGGATGTCCTCGAGCGAGTCGCTTACCTTGGGCGGATGACTTGGATCGACGATTACCCCCGTCTTCGCGTACAGATCGCCGATGAAAAACATGTCGATCAGCTGCAGACGAAACGTCAGTGCTATGGCGGCCGAAAACTCGGCATCGGTTTTGAGAGTCGCAGCCCCAGCGCTCAGAATGAAATTCTGATCGAGTTCGAGCCGGTCGGACGCGCGGTACAGATTGGCAATCTGAGCGTACAATCGGCGATACAGAAGGTCCACTCCCCTATCCCCGGGACCGATGCTCGCCGCAAAGAGCGCATCGAGGCGGCCCACGGAGGAGAAAAGACTCACCGGTGGATTGATCATGACCACGCGATGGAGCTTGAGTTTGCCTTCGCTCGCGTCGATTGACTTGACGACTGCCGCGTTCGCGCCACCCAAGCTGTAGCCAAGCACATCGATGTCGGTTATTCGCACCTTGCGCGGCAGATGGGCCAGAATCTGCTGCATGGCCTGGTACAGATCGTGTCCATCTTGCATCAGATCGCCCGTCACCCCCGTGCTCGATGTCGAGACGATGAAGCCGGGAAATGTAGGCGAAGGCATCGTCAGTACGTGGTAGCCGGCTCCATAGAGTGCCGCGCGCAGAACGGAAATCGTTTTTGTATTGCCATCACCGCCGGTGCCCGCGATCACAATGGCCAAGGGCGCGGGCTTGCGCTGCGCTGACAGCCAAACACGCAGCTCCGCGTCGAACCAAAGCACTGCCGGCACCGGCAGTCTCCAGGGCAACGCGATATTGATTTCCGACAGCGGCACCTTTTTGGGCAAGGGGGCAAGGTCTTGCGGCGGAGTACCGAATACCGTGGCCCGCAGTCCAGCTGAATCGGCCAACCCAACGGTCGCCGGAAGTGCGGATTGGGATTCGGGCGGTGGATCGGGCTGATCGGGTGGCGGCGCCGCGATGGCTGGCGGTGCGCTACAGAGCAGCGCAAGAAGCAGTGCGGCGGCCCTGATCATTGACGCGGCGCTTCGGGCGCAGTGGTACTAAATGCGGGTAACTCTTTGCATGCAGCATCGATCGCCCGAATGCGCGGGTAAGAATTCATATCGACGGCGAAGCGCCGCGCGTTGAATACCTGCGGCACCAGGCAAATATCCGCCAGCGTGGGCGAGTTGCCGTGGCAAAATCGCCCGGTCGCGGCGTCGCGCACGAGCCATCGCTCGAGCGCATCAAACCCCACGGACACCCAATGCCGGTACCAGGAATCGCGCGTCTCCTTGTCCAAGCCGAGCTTCTCTTCGAGATAGCGTAGCACTCGCAAATTGTTGAGCGGATGGATGTCGCTGGTGATTGCCTGCGTCAAGGCACGCACCCGTGCGCGAGCCAGAGGCTCCGCTGGAAGGAAGGGCGGATGGGGGTAAATCTCATCCAGATATTCCATGATGGCGACCGACTGCGTGAGCACCGCGCCATCATCCATGGCTAACGCGGGGACGAATCCTTGGACGTTAATACTCAAATATTCCGACAGCCGATGCTCGCCGGTCCGCAAATTCTTTGTGATGGGTGTGTAGGGCACATTCTTCATGGCCAAGGCGATGCGCACCCGGTACGAAGCCGAACTCAATCCATAACCGTATAAGATCATTGAAGAGAGTATATTGCACGGCGAATCAAATGGAAGGACGGGGTTTATCATGCTCAAACAAGCCATGCTCATTGCCGCCCTGGGCGGCGCGATGTTGACGGGCCAATGCCTGGCGCATGCGAAACTGCAAAGCTCTTCGCCCGCCAATGCTGCGCAACTGACTGAGCCGCCCAAAACCTTGACGCTAACATTCAATGAACCTGCGCAAGTTGCGGCATT
>JAQGOD010000225.1 GCA_028293775.1 Gammaproteobacteria bacterium | reverse complement strand
GAGGGGAGGTGATTGTTGGCAAGGATCTGCTGGAGATTTGAGGGGCCATTACCGGTCGGCCGCCGCCATATGTTTGCCTAGCTGCGGCCGCGGATGACATAACGTTTTTCAACCTGCGACAGGCAGCGTGGTTTTGCAGCGGTGGCGTTGCCACGAATTGAAGATCCAACGAGCATGGTTCAAGGGTCATTCCTTTGGGTGCGTCGAGCTAGGAGTGTTGTATGCAACGCGGCAGTAACAATCGATCGGTGAATCGGACACTGGCGTCCATTCCATTTCATACGATGCCTGGCATCGGATGGCGGCTGCATATGTCAAAACTTGCGGCAAAGAACTTGCCAGTTCGCGCGCCACGATGCCGATGGCAGGGCTAAGAATCGTCAACGTATTGGCGACGTGATCGACACGCTCATTTGGATTCGGCGGATTCATCCAAACGCCCGCGAGCATGGAGTCAACTCGATGGAGGTGATCGTATGAAGTCCATGTTGTTCATTCTGTTGGCTCAGTTGCACGCGGGCGGAACTCAGACCGTCGCCGTTTATCAGAGCCTGGAGCAGTGCAGGGATGCACTCAAGGTGGTGGCCACGAACGTCGCGGCGGACTACACGTGCGCGGCGACTCCAGTGGAGGGGAGGTGGTCGCAAAAGGATTCGCGCTACTTGATGGTGCGGGAATGAGCTGCGCTTACAACTCGGTCTGAAGTTTCAGCACATCGCCTAAGTTTCGGTCATAGGTCTTCGACCACAGGTGAAAGCCCGTGACCGCATTGATCAACTGTACGGTGATGCGGATAGTGTGCGCGGAGCGCCGCACGCTGCCATCGAGGACTGCGCCCACATCCAATTCGAATCAAGCAAGCCATTCAAGGGTGACTCCCCGATACGGAGAAGCCAGCCCAGTAGTAGGGTTCCGCATAGGGAGTTCCCTTCGAGTTCGAGATGGAACGTAAGGCGCGCTGCGCCTGCTGCAGCCCCCATGCCGCATCGCCATGACTTGCGCTGAATTCGGCATAGAGAACGCGCATCAACTGCGCCGTACTCACATCCTCCACCTGCCACAAGCTCGCGACCACTCGGCCGGCGCCGCGGCGCTGCACCAGTGCACTCAAGCCTTCTATTTCCCGGCCGTCATCCGTTCGGGCGCCCCCCATGCCAGTCTCGCATGCCGACAGAGTCACCAGGTCAATCGCGTGAAAGTCGAGCGCGCTGATGGCGTCCAAGGTAAGCACGGAGCCATCTCCCAGGAGCAAAAATGACCGCAAGGAGTTACCGGGCCGCAAACGGAAATGTGTGCCAACGTGCAGGACCGAGAAGTCCTTTGGCCCGGCGAGTAGTTCCTTAAATCGCTGTTCGGTAAAAGCGGCATCGGCAAATCCCGCTCCCTTGAGGGCGCCGCGTCCGGTTGAAGGTGTGGCACACGCGCCGCTTGATGAATGCAGGCCTTCGATCGGTCCCCGCACGACATAGCAAAGCTCATCGGCAACCGCCGGGAGCGCTGCAAAGCCTCCAACGGCTTGAGTGACGCCGAGCCCGCGCACCTGCGATCCCCCCGTATGCCGCGGTTCTGCATCGAGCGCAGGAGAATAGATTTGCAGCACATACTTGTCTAAGAGGTAGCGGTAGCCGTCCTGCAACGCTGCAATCGGTACATATCGCAATGAGCCGTCGAGCCACAGCGTCAGCCGGTGGACATGATGCTTCGCGGCGTATTCATCGACCGGCCGTGCAATCACGTTATACAGTTTCGCCGACAATTCGCTGACGTCGCGCCGCTGAGCGATGTCGTCCAGGAATTGTCCGATATCGCGTTTGAGCTGCGCCCCGTCGACGGCGATTAAGAACTCCGCTTGCGAATCACGGGCCGCCACCAGAATGCGCAGGTGCTGCTCCGTGAGCAGGTACACCGCAAACGCGGTATCGGCGCCGAAGCGCCGCGCGGTTCGAGCCAGCAGGGCAGCGGCGATGGGAAGTTCGCGTCCGCTGCTGAAATTCTCCCTGCCTGCAGTGGCTCGTAACAGTTGCTCGATCTGTGCGGTCCGCGCTGCTTCCGCGTCGCTCTTACCCGCCAAGGCTATCCGCAGCCTGGCGCGCTCGGCCGGGCTGATTTTCCCGTCCCGTTCCAAGCTGGAAAGTTGCGACAACTCGCTCTCCGGTGTCTGTGCCTGCGAGGCTTCGAAGTACTGGTTCTTGAGCGCGGTCTCCGCGTCGGTGAGCAATGCGCCATGCTCCGGCGAAACTGCAGCCGCGCGCACGCCGAAATCCGTCAGCTCTTCACTCTTCATGAGTTGCAGTACGGCGAGTCCTTCGTCAATGCGACCCAATTCCATCAGCCAATCGGCCACGTCGCGGTATGCTGCAGCCTTATCGCGAAGAAAGCCGGCTTCGAAGGGTTTGTCCTCGCCAACGAAGTGGCTGCGTTCGGATTCGATCTGTGCCAAAGCTTGCTTTCCGAAGAAGACTGCGAGCGTGCTCTCATCGTGCTCGCGCAGCACCGCCGCCAATTGAAAATACGCTTGCCACAGCGACCCCGGCGTTCCCGCGCTCTCGGCTGCGGCGACCGCGCGAATCGCAAAACTGCGCGCCGTCGCACTATCCGAGCGCGCGCTGGCGAGCCGGCTCTGGTTACCAAAAATGGCTGCCCTAAGGTCAGGAGCGGAGTCGCGCGCGATCTCAACGCGTCTGGCACTTTCAGCGCAATTTGGCGCTGCGGCCGGAGTTTTGAGCTCGATCTCGCAGAGCGCGTTCAAGACCCTCAAGATCGCTGGATGCGATTCCGGCAATTTCGAGCGCAACAGGCTCGCTGCCTGCAGCAATTCGCGCCGGTCATTTGAGCCCCTCTCGCCCACTGCGCGAGCATGCTCCAACAATAGCCACGCGCGTTCGACGGCGAGGCTCATATCCTCGCCCGCGGCATCCAGCCCGGCCGCGAGTGTGCGCTCAGCCGCGGCGGAATCGCCGAGACTCATTTGCAGTGCCCCAGGTCGCGATAGTAATTCACCAACCAGGGACGTTCGATGTCATTTTTGTTGGCAGCGATGATGGCGTCTGCCCGCTCGAACAGACGCAGCGCTTCCGGCAGCTGCCCCAGTTGATGTTGCGCATCGCCGAGTACTTGCAGAACCGGGACTAGGCGCGGTGCGTCGCGTCCCAGCGTAGCCTCCCCGAGGGTGAGCGCTCGCTCAGCTTGTTCACGTGCTTCACTGGCACGATTGCGGTCTTCGAGCAGAGTGGCCAGCTGATACAAGGCCGAGAATTGATGCCGTTGCAGCGGGCCTTGCATGCCCTGCGCGAGATCGACCGCACGCCGCAGCGCTGTTTCCGCTTGTTCATACTCGTCCAAGCGCTCGAGAATACGCCCGAGCAGAGCGTACGCCGGCACCAGCTGCCCCGCGCCTCGCTGCAGCTGGCCTTCAATACGCAGCGTCTCTTCGGCGTGCCGACGCGCTTCCTCGAAGCGCTCTTGCCGATATGTCGCCGCGGTCAGGGCACTTTCGACCGCGGCGCCGGCTTCGCTCACGGTATCGTGATTTTTCACCACAATCCCGTGTGCTCGCCGCAAATGCTGCTCGGCGAGGGCAAACTCCCGTTGCGCAAGTTCGACCTGGGCAAGACCCACCAGCACCTTCTGCAGTTCGATTTGTTTCTCGCCCGGTGCACGTTCGCGTACTTTCAGTGCCTCGTTCCAAGCGTCGCCGGACATGGCCAGCTTCCCTTGGCGAAAATACAGCCAGGCGTACGCGACATGGATGTCACCCAAAGGGACACCGTAACGGCCGTAGTGATGTTCCAACATGGGCTGCGCGAGCTGCAGCACCGGCAGTGCTTCATCAAACTTGTCCATGTAAGCGATCAACGGAGTTGCGAGCGCAGCAAACCACCAGGCGAATTCTTTGGAGTGCTCTCCATATTTCGCTGCCACGCGTGGAATCGTTGTACACAAGATTGCAAATGCGGCCGACGGGTCGCTCTCGTTGTCGGCCTCGACGCGCTTGCGCAAGTCTCGGATCGAAGTTGTTGTGTCGGCGGGCGTCGCAACAGAGGCGCAAGAGAGCGGTAGCGCAAAATCGGCGGCGTTGACGCTGAAGGGCAACCCGAGTGCGACACTGAGCAGCCAGGTGTTGGCGCCGCACCTCATCGGGAGTCCGGCGCTTCGACCTCGATCACCAGAACGCCGTCCGACGGGACGGGTATGTGGTGCCGCTCCAGGATTTCAGCAATTTCCTTGGGTAAGGGCTTGGGCAGGTCAACATCCATGCCGAGGCGGCCAAACCGCTCGTAGCCGGTAACCGTTGCGCCCGCAGTCCGCAATTCTTCGGTCAATTGACGTCTAAACGCCGTTGGATCACGCGCTTGTATATGAGTTGTTCCGTGGTCGATTCCGCGCACATATTCCGGCTGCTTGAGCGATGACTGCCAGAAACCAATGCCGGCGGCGATGAGAATGACTGCCGCCGCGGGTATCGCCATGCGCCAACGCGGTCGTTGCTGAGAATACCGCGACCCGGCGGCGGGCTCTTGCGAAACCAGCAGCCCTTCGCGCCGGGCTCGCGCGATCAATTCCAATTCGCGCGCCGGATCAACGGGGGGGACGGCGGTCTCGCTCGCAAACTCTTGGCGGTGAATGAATTCGCGTAACGCCAGCGCTTCGAGCACGAGCGAAGATTGCGCACCTTCCCCAGCGACTGCTTCGATGCGCCCCGCCAGCGCATCCAACCACGCGTCATCGTCGTTCCGAATCACTCGGTTTCCCCCTGATCGCTCGCCAGCGCATACCAACCAGCCAGGTAGCGACGGGCTCGTTTGCGGCACTGTGAAATGAATTCGCGCGTTGCCCCCGGAGTCCGGTTGAGCAGCTGTGCAATATCGTCATTCGACAGACCGTCCTCCACGATCCAGGTCATGACGCCGGCGTGAAGCGGATCTTCTTCGTGGAATCGTTTCCATCCAGAACGAAACTGCAACTCATACTCGGCGCGACGCGCCAATGTCTCTGGGGTCGGATTGAGTTCCACGGAGAGTTCATAGACTTTCCGGCTCGCCGCATCCGTTAATCCCTCCCGATCTTCCATGGGCACCTCGCGAACCGTTTGGCGCAGGCGTTCGATCGCCCCATGGCGCAATATAACCTTGATCCAACGCAGCAGCTCCGAGTCGCCGCGGTATGAGGCGCAGCGGCGCCAAACCTTGATGAACGTCTCCTGCACCAGGTCGCGCGTGGCCTCGGGGTCCCGTAGGCTGCGAATTGCGTCTCGGTACAGAATTGCGAAAAAAGCGCGGTCCAGCTCGCGCAGCGCCTGCTCAATCGCGGCTCCTCCTTCGCGGCAGGCGCGCATAAACAACGTCTTATCCAACGCTTCGCAGCCCCTGTTCTGATTGCGACCCGGCCAAGCCCCATAGAATAGCCCTCTTTAGAGCGCTGCATGAAGCGCCCGCACCAGAGGCCGGTGCAGTTGCCACCGGCTTGCGGATCGGGTTTCTCGACATCCGAATGACAGCACGGCTTGCGGCATCCTCGGGGGGAGGCATCCTGGTCCGACAAATTCCTGTTCAGAAGGCAGGCTTCTTCTGATCGGCCCTCTCGATCAGCTCTCTTCGTGCCTTCTCGGCGGCCGCATTTTTCGCATGCAGGGTATTGCTGGCGGCGCTGAGCGCATACGGCACGTTGACGAGTTCCACGGTATACGCCTCGAGCATCTGCGCATCGTGACGATTGAGCATGGCGGTAATCGCATAAAAGGAGCGAAAGCACGCCTGCTCGATGCCATTGGGTGTTTGCGGCGGCCCGTTGGCGATGTACTGCAGAAAGCTGCCGCCACTGCAAGCGGTCAGATCCTGCCCAGCGCTCGGCCGTAACTTGCCGCTTGAATCGAAAATCCAAAACAAGTAAAGACCGCCCCCGCCCCGGTCCATGGTGAGCGTCTCTTTGCCGTATTTCTCGTGCAGAGCCGATAGCAGGGCGGAAATCGACATTGGTTCCGAGGCATTGAAATTCTGCGATCGTTGGATCATCCAAACCGCGGGGTCGTTGGGCGCGCGCGTTAGAAAGGCGGTGATCAGGTCGCGATTGCTGGAATCAGTGACCGTCATGCTAAGTTGGCTGTCATCCACAGCCGTCAGGACCTGGAAACGCTTCGAGTGCTGCTGAAGTTGCGCTCGCGCCGCCATCATGGGCATACCGGGGTAGATCCCCAGAAGATCCGGGGTCTTGGGAGCGGCATCGCGTGGATTTTGCGCGCGTGATGTCGCCGTAAAGGCCAGCAATGCGGTGACCATTACAATCGCCGGTACGACTAGTCGCATGATTTTAGTTCTCCCGTTCATGTATGCGCATATGTGTGACTACAGCTTCGGGGCAGCGCGCTTTTCTGCGGCGCTGTCCTCACTCTTTGCCCGCCCATCGCGCTGCGCCCGTAGCCAGTCGCTGGTCGCCTGCCGGGACGCGTAGAGCAAGGCCGGACTATCGATACTCACCGTCAGCGAAGGCATCTTGCTATCTGGCGGGATAAGGTCACCGAGACCCAGGTTGACCGCGAAAATCAGCGGGCGGCAGAGCAGCCCTTTCTCGCGCGAAAGATTCGCCGAGACGGTGTTTAGACTGACGCCACCGGGCCAGTCCCTGTCCAACTGACCGCCGCTGGGTATTCCGGAACCATATCCAAAGGGGTCGAAACCGTTGCCTGAAAGGCAGCTTCGCTCCGAAGCGGTCATACGGCGAGTCAACGCCTTGCCACTTTCATCGAAAGCCCAAACGCGGGTCTCGCCGTCCGTTAAGACCTCCTGACCATATTTCTTTTGCAGGGCAGTCACTAGATTGCTTGCCGCGACAGGCTGCCCCTGAGGGAAGGTCACCGTTCTGGCAATTTGACCTAACAATGGCGGGCTGGGAGGGATCGTAAATTCCATCACGATCGCGTCGGAGCTGCCATCCAAGGCATCGTATCGGATCGGGTCATAGGGATTACGCACCGGCCCAACCGTATGCGCGACCGCGAATTGCGGCACGCGCTTAAATGTCCCGGGAGCATCTCCCGGCTCCAATCGCGCGTTGATGATGTCAATCTTCAGTTTGGGATTGAAGGCCTTGACCGCCGCGAAAGCCTGTTCCGGGGTCATGCCAAGCTTAATTCCCGCAATATCGATGAAACCGACCGAACCGGCGATGCGTTTCATGGCCTCCGGGCTGCAGCAATCACCCGATGGCGCCGTGCCGGGCGCGGCGCTCTGCGCGACGTTGACCCAGGTTCCTGCCGCAAACAGTACTGCCGCGACAATCGCCGCGCCTTGAATTCCGACCCATCGCTTCATGGCATTCCCCCTTTCGTATTTCGCTCGTTTACCGCCACACATGTGCTGCATTACTGAGCTAGACGTACCTGGATGGAATTTGTCAGAGGGTATTCGTTGTCGGCCGGGGCTTCTCCGTCTGGTCCAGCTTTCTACCCTGACAAATGATCACTGGCCTCGTCTTAGAGACGGACCCATTGCTCAACGGCCCCAAATGGAGGAGTTCAATGGGCGAACCCGAAGCTATAGGAGAACAACTACATGGGACTCATGCCTCAAGGTGCTGGTAACCCGTTCACGAAGCTGGATAGGCAAAGCGTTATCGGGACCCTGAAAGCCACCGGATCGAGGGATCCGGATATCCTCTATGCGCAGAAGGCGAAGCTGCTCGCTCCTGCCAAGCAACTCAAAATCCTAGCGATCTTCATGGTTGCGGTGGGCGCGTTTTTTACGATCACCGTCGTTCTGGCCACCGCCGGCATTCCGCTAATCCTCTTCGCGTGGTGGACATGGCGCTTTAGCGGAAAAAACATTGCCGCGGTGGAAACAGCGTTCGCTGAATACG
>JAQGOD010000199.1 GCA_028293775.1 Gammaproteobacteria bacterium | reverse complement strand
CCAGGTGCGGCCGATCCCGTCCCGATGTTGTGATCTAGCGGTAAACGCACCGGGATTTCCATAAGGGAAGCTTCGGGGGGGGGTACGGCGGCCTCGCGGGATTGCAAGCCGATATATTTCGCTGCTTCATCCATACAGACGGAGTTCACCGGCCAAAAGCGACATCGCCGGCAAAAAGTTCATCGAATTAGCGTGGGCAGCGGAAGCTAGTGCCGAAGCACGACTATACAAATGCCAGCGAATGCCAGCGCTCCTCCTGGCAGACGCGCTGCAATCGGCCATTCGCCAAGCAGAAAGCCGGCGAACACGGCAGCGAAAAGCGGAGTCAACAGCGTGAGACTCGTGGTTACCGGAGTGGGCAGACGCCTCGATGCTTCACTGTAGGCTACCGTCGGAATTGCGGTCGAGAATGCGCCCAATAAGAGCAATACCCACCAGTCGTGCTCGGAAACCGTCGATAGCGAGTCGAATCCACGGATTGCGAGCAAGGCAACGCTCGCGATCGCGCCCACGGTCGAAGCGCGAGCCGCAACGGCCACGCCGTCGGGTGCATTTCCTGCGCTCGCCGCCGCGCGAAGTAGGGTCACGTAAATAGCGGAGACGGCGGCCGCCCCCAGCGCCAACATGTCGCCGATGACGGAGGTGAAGGAATATCGACTGCCGGGTATTACAAAGGCAGCGAGTCCGACCACGGCAATCAGCACTCCGGCGAGGCGTACTCGGGATACAGGGCGGCCCATGATTCGCTCGAAGCACACGGCGATTATGGGCGAAGATCCCACCAAAAGAGTGACTTCGACCACGGGCGCGCGGGTGAACGCCTCGGTGGCAAAAACGTAGTAGGCAGCCATCGCCGCTACGGCCAGCCAGGGTGCCGCGGGGCGTCGCGCCTCATTCCGCCGAAGAGCGGCGACGGCGGAAAGCACCAATGCCGACACCACCAGTCTGCAGACGGTAATCATTCCGGGGGAAGCCGTCGTCACGAGATGAACGAATGTCCCGGTCATTCCCCACGACAGCGCGGCGATCAATCCCGCCGTTAGTCCTGAGCGATCCAAAGTCGGGCGCTGTGTTGCTGCCATGATCCACCACGGTCGAATTTCATCCCTTGGTCAAGGGTGCCAGCTTTCGCGGGCGCGTGGTATTCGCGTGGGGACGGTCGGGGTCACATGCCCGTGACCCCTGGTAGCAGGGGGTTGAATCTGGGAGGGCGCCGGCTTTTTTCAGCCGGCGCCCCAAACTCATCTTCCGAAAAGAACGCTTAGCGAAGGCGTTGGCCGGTACTCGGATCGAGGATCAGCCGCCGACCTTCGTCATGCCGGTCGCCTTGTTCGCTGTCTTGATCGGTGCCGTAATCGAACAAGTTGCTGAGAGATCCCGCAATTTGATCAAACGAGCCGCCGTCAGCAACAGATTTGCCCGCAGCGCCATCAATCCGGCCAAGCCCGAAGTTATCCTCGATGAAGCGAAGCACAGAGGTCTGGTCAGTCACCGCATGGTCGACAAAGTTCTTCCGAGCGAACGGCGAGATCACGAGGAATGGCTGCCGCGGTCCATAGCCGCACCGGCCTAACACGGCGCCGGCGCGCGGCGTACCGCACTGACCGGCGCCGGTCAGTGCGTCCGAACTAGCCGGTAGGGCACCAAGCGCGGAGGCATTGACGAGGGGCGGGTAGACGTGGTCGTACCAGCCGTCCGAATCGTCGTAAAGGACGATGATCGCTGTGTCCTTCCAGTATTTCGACGTCATGATCGTATTCGTCACTTGCACGATGAAACGTTGCTCCAGCAACGGGTCGGAATATTGCGCGTGTCCGTCCATGAAGCCGGGAGCTTTGAGGAAGGTCACCGCCGGCAGCGTGACACCCGGCTGGAAGCCAGTGATGTTGTAGGTGCGGCTGGTTGCGCCCGATACCGAGTCGATCGTGAACAAGGCGTTCAGGTCATATTGGTGGTTAGCCTGATCCGTGAGCCCGACCTTACTGGACGAACTCGGCGGTAGGTGGTTCAAATTCTGCGTCGAGGCGAAGTATTGAAACGGTTCGTGATGGCCGATGTAGTCCTGCTTCGCCGAGCCGTCACTGGCCATGTGAATGGAGTTGCAGTTGATAAAGCCGCCCTGGAACCACCCCCAGCTCACGCGATTGCCATTCAGAAGATCTCCCACATTCTTGCTCGGGTTATTGAGCTTCACTTGGCCTGACCCCAAAGGATTGCAGATATCGCCGAACGGACGGGGGTCGCCAACGATTGATCCACCTCCGGTGTTGCCATTGGTATCGGCTCCCGCAACAGTCACGGTCGCTGTGCCGCTGGCTCCGGTGGTCTGATTAATTCCCGGAACCGGGCCGACGCCGGTCTGCGTGACGCCGGTAACGCCGTGGGTATTCCCGGCAACAAGGTTGATCGCGCCAGGGGACGACGGCCCGTATGTCGTACTGAAGGAATTGTCACTCATTGCAAAGTTTTGCGCATAATTCCACAGCGCAGTGACTGTATTGCCGTCGAAGTAGCCCATCACGGTCGACTTGTCGGGCGCGCAATTGGTCGCGGTTGAACTCAGTTTCTGAACTACCAGATCCAATTGCCCCGCATGATAGGCGGCTTGCTCGTCGGTATAGTTGTGGTCCTCATCGCAGGTCGTCGCCTGGTTTCTACCGAGACGGAATGGTTGAATCGTGCCCGTGCCCGCGATGTTCAGTGTCGGGTTGTTGGGCGGGGCAGCGGGGCCTGTGAGTAGTCCGTTAATCGACGGGGTGTCCTGCGAGGCCTTAAAAACAGGTTCGCCGGCAGTGCTATTGGCCGCGAGCGGGTACGTCGCGAAATAATGGTCGAAGGAGACGTTTTCCTGAAAGATGATGACCACGTGCTTAATAGGCGTGGTGGTTGCCGGGTCGGCCGCCAAACTGGGCAAGGCGAAGCCAGTTGAAGCGCCTGCGATTGTGAGCGATACGAGTCGAGCGATCGATAGAGTGAAGCTTTTGGCCATGGTTTTTCCTCCTACAATTTTGAATTTTTTGCGGCGTTAAATCGATCTCGCCGGGTTCAATCCCCGCGCGACGGTCAAATGCGCGCAATTTGCCCGACGAATATAGAGAACGCACATGACAGAGGCGTTGCAGTCGAGGCACGAGCGCCAATTCGCGCAGGATGATCCCGATCTTCCGTGCGCCGAGGCGCTTTAATTCTCGTTGCAAACGCCGCACATACTCCGCGCTGTTGGCGAACGAAAGCTCCGCAACGTCGGCATGTTTTGCCGCAAATTTGAGGTCGACGAGATCCTCTACCCGTTGTCGCGCGCTAAAAACTTCCGGACTTCCGGGGCCAAGAAAACAGGCTCTGCGGCCTCTTTGTAGGACAATTCGTCCTACGCCTGCCTATGGGGTCCGCATTTTGTTGGTCTTCAGGCTA
>JAQGOD010000074.1 GCA_028293775.1 Gammaproteobacteria bacterium | reverse complement strand
GTTGACGGTCGTCGTCAGGGTGCGCTCGAACGGAGTGACTATGCGCCCGGCCATCTGATCGGGCGGCAAGCCCTGGTATTGCCAGGCCACGCCAATGATCGGAATATTGATGCTCGGAAAGATATCGACCGGCATGCGCAGGGCGGAGAGTGAGCCGAAGAGTAAGATCAGCAGCGCCACGACAACGAACGTGTAGGGGCGCGCGAGGGCGATGCGGACTATACCGAGCATGGTTGAATCTCTATGCCAATGCGTGGCTAGTTAAGCGAGATGAGTGAGGAGATGCGCGATGTGGTGCCCCTCGTCATGATTTACAGCCCGCATTGGTTCGTTTCCTCCCGGAGGTTTTAGTTTCTCTCCGAAGGTATATTGCGACGCGAAAGTCGCTCGCTCATTTCACAGAGCGGCCGGCAAATTACAACTGCAACGGCGAACCCGTGCGGAGTATCGGTCTGGATTTCAAATGAAATCTCCGACGCGGTTCGCTGAAATGCAAGCGCAACGCTTGCCGCGCTATCTACCCACCAGACGCGACTCAGCGCGTGCCTTATTCCTTGGAGACTTAGCCATGCCTGTGATCCTTTCGGCTCGATCCTTAACGTGCGTCTTCATGCTGCTGGCTCCACTGGGTGCATGGAGCCAAACCGCAAACCACACGTGCGCTTACAATGACAGCGGACTCAAAGTCCCGCCGGGTTTTTGCGCATCCATCTTCGCTGATGGTGTTGGACATGCGCGGCACTTGGTGGTCTCTCCGAATGGGATCGTCTATGTCAACACCTGGTCCGGTCGCTATTACGGGAATGACACGCCGCATGCGGGCGGATTTCTCGTGGCCTTGCAAGACACTGCCGGCTCCGGAAAGGCCGACGTCATTCAGCGATTCGGTGAAACCGTGCAGAGCGGCGGAGCGGGCGGAACGGGCATCGCCCTGTACCACGGCGCGCTTTTTGCCGAGATTAACGACAAAATAGTTCGCTACAGGCTACCGGCCGGCGCCGTCGTGCCGCGCGGTCCTCCAGTGACAATAGTGTCCGGATTGCCGCTCGGCGGTGATCATCCGATGCATCCGTTCATTATTGACGCCGATGGCTCGATGTATGTCGATGTGGCAAGTGCGACCAATGCCTGTCAAAAACAGAATCGAACGCCAAAATCTCCCGGTGTTACGCCATGCACCGAACTTGAAACGCGCGGCGGCATTTGGCGCTATGATGCCAACAAAACGAACCAGACATTTTCACCGGCGCAGCGCTTCGCCACCGGCATTCGCAACGCGGAAGGTTTCGCCATCGATCCTGCCGGGCATCACATCTTTGTCACGCAGCATGGCCGTGATCAGCTGCACTCGAACTGGCCTGATCTGTACAAACTCGAGGAGGAAGCCACGCAGCCGGCCGAGGAATTGCTGCTCTTGACCCAGGGCGGCGACTACGGGTGGCCGGAGTGCTACTACGACGGGATACAGAAAAAACTTGTGCTTGCGCCCGAGTTCGGCGGCGACGGCGGCAAGAGTGTCGGCCCGTGCGCCGGGAAGGGGGCACCGATTGCGGCCTTTCCCGCGCATTGGGCGCCCAATGCGATGGTGCGGTATGACAAGCAGCAATTCCCCTCTCGCTACAGCGATGGTGTGTTCATCGCCTTCCATGGATCGTGGAATCGTGCTCCTTTTCCTCAAGGTGGGTACAACGTCGTATTCCAGGGATTGAAGGGTGATCATGCGTCTGGCACGTGCGAGATATTTGCCGACGGCTTTGCCGGAGCGGTGGAGTCTCCCGACAAAGCCGAGCATCGGCCATCCGGCGTGGGCGTAGGGCCCGACGGATCGCTCTATGTGTCGGACGACGTGCGCGGCAGGATCTACCGCATCGCTTACCAGGCCGGCGCCGAACATGATGGAGCGGCTGCGAAATTCACGCCGTGTCCCAGTGCCACGGCATCGCCCGGAAAAATCGCGGACGCGGACGCCAAACCGCCTGAGGGCACCCATCCGGACGCCGGTGCAACCGCCATCACGGCAAGTCTTCCGGTTCCCGCGGGCGCGACGCGGGAGATGCTGGCGCTAGGCGATCGCATCTATCACGGTGAAGTCGGCGGAGCGACCTGCACCGGCTGCCATGGCGCGAGCGCCGCAGGCACACCCTTAGGCCCCGACCTCACTGACAAGCAATGGTTATGGGGCGATGGCAGCTACGCTGCAATCGCAAAAACGATCAGTGACGGAGTTGCACAGCCCAAGCAGTATCGCTCCCCGATGCCTCCGATGGGCGGCGCACAGCTGACTCCGGAACAGGTGTCAGCGGTCGCGGCGTATATCTGGGGACTGAGCCACCGGAGCCAGTGATGTCCAATCGGGCGCGTGAGCCATGCGTCGACAGTTGCGTCGAACGCGCCAAACCGCTTAACTGGCGGGCATGCCCTTTGTAACGGCCGAAAACCAAAAAAGTCTCTACGATGTCATCGTAATCGGTTCCGGCGCGGCCGGTGGGCAGTCGGCCTATACGCTCTGCATGGACGGCGCCAAGGTCCTCATGCTCGAAGCGGGCCGTAAATACACCGCCGAGACCGAGTCGCCCATGTTCCGCACCCCGGATGTGGCGCCGCTTGGGGGCGCGAGTACGCCGGATAAGCCATTTGGTTTTTATGATGCGACGGTGGACGGCGGCTGGGACGTGCCTGGCGAGCCTTATGTACGCAGCACCGAAGAGGAAGCGGGGCGCTTCGACTGGTGGCGGTCGCGAATGTTGGGCGGTCGTACCAACCACTGGGGGCGCATCTCGCTGCGCAATGGCCCCTACGACTTCAAGCCCTACACCCGCGACGGCCTAGGTTTCGATTGGCCGATCGGTTACGACGATATCGCTCCGTACTACGACAAAGTCGAAATGCTGATCGGGGTGTACGGCAGCAATGAAGGTCTGGAGAACACACCCAACTCGCCGGCGGGTTGCCTACTGCCGCCGCCCAAACCTCTGGTCAGCGACTATTTAGTGCGGCAACGGGCGAAGCTTCTCGGCATACCTGCGATACCGGGCCATCGCGCGGTTCTTACCCAACCGCTTGATTTCAGAGGTTCACCGGCGCGCTTGCATCCCGGAAATGCCAAGGCGCAGAAAATACTTGCCGAAGCCATGCGCAGCCGCAAGACTTGTCTTTGGGCAACACCCTGCGGCAGCGGCTGCTCCGTCCGCGCAAATTATCAGTCGACCACCGTACATCTGCCTCCCGCCTTGCAGACCGGAAATCTCGATATAACGACCGATGCGATGGTTTACGAGATAACGCTTAGGCCGGATGGCCGAGCCAACGGAGTTCGCTTCGTCGACCGGATCACGGGGAAGCAGCGGCATGCAAGCGCAAGAGTGGTGATACTGGCGGCGAGTGCCTGCGAGTCGGTTCGCATTCTGCTCAACTCCAAAAGCGCGCAGTTTCCACAGGGGCTCGCCAATTCGAGCGGCAAGGTGGGACGATACTTGATGGATACGGTCGGCTCGACTGTGGGTGGACAGGTTCCGCTGCTCGAGAGCTTACCGGCGCTCAACGAAGACGCCGCAGACGGTCATCAATTGTATGTTCCCTGGTGGCTCTATCAGGAGCAGCATGCCGGCAAACTCGGGTTTGCGCGCGGCTATCACATCGAATTTGGCGGCGGCAAGCGCATGCCAGGCTACGGAACAGCGGCCGGTCTCGAATGGCTCACCGGCGGTAGCTATGGGGTCAAATTCAAGCAGGACGTGCGTCGTTATTACGGATCCTTCGTCTGGTTCGACGGCCGCGGCGAGATGATCCCCAACGAGCAGTCGTTCTGCGAGATCGATCCTAGCGTAAAGGACAGGTGGGGGATCCCCGTGCTGCGTTTCCACTG
>JAQGOD010000063.1 GCA_028293775.1 Gammaproteobacteria bacterium | reverse complement strand
CACCTGCGGCAAAACGGCCATTGAGAATTGCAAGCTTCAGCGCACGTGCCAGTTGTTCGTAGAGCGCACCCTGGCCGTCCAGTTGAAGAAGCGAAGAGTCCAAGTGGCGCCTCAGAACAGCAAGTAATCCCCTATCGATGATACCACGCGGCAACTCATCAATTGCCGCTGCGCACACCTGCGGCAATTGTGACACTGAATCTAAAACAGATTTCTCGCTCTAACTCGGCGCACGCGTTTTTAGTTGAACATGCTGCAGGAGTTGTTCATGTCTCCCATCGCTCACGTTGTCATCATTACCAAAGAGAATCACACCTTCGATAATTACTTCGGTGCCTTTCCCGGGGTAACGGGCGTGAGCCTTCCTCACGCTATCGATCCGCACCCTGATCAAGGCCATGGTCACGACGCCTGGCTCAAGAGCCATGGGGCCAGCGGCGTTACCGGTTCCGCAAAGACGCAATACACGGCGTCGGACATCCCGGCCTATTGGGCCTTCGCCCAACAATACACACTGTGCGATAACTATTTCACGGATGTTGCGAGTCAGTCCGAGCCAAATCAAATTCGTCGCCGACCTGCAAGCGCAGCATCTGCTCGAGCCGACGACTATCATTATCACGGCGAAGCACGGCCAGTCCCCGATCGACCCGAACCGCTTCCTGCCCATTCCGGGCCATAGCGGTGCCAACGGCTCAACTCCCTCCGCAATCCTCGGCTCCTCGTTCCTGCCGGATTCCGAGTTGAATCAGATTGGCACCACGGAGGATGACGTATCAGTGCTGTGGTTGAAGCCGGGCGCGAGTACGGCCGCTGCCGTAAGTCTGCTCGAAAGTGATGCGTCGGCGGACGGCGACGATCCTCGGACGCCGGACATTGTCGTGGCCCCCACGTCGGCGTGATCTACACGGGCAGCTTGAAGAAGCAAGAGGAGCACGGCGGCTTCGCGCAGGACGACACCAATGTCATGTGAAGCTGCTCGGTCTTGACCCGAAGCGCCTCGATGCGGTCCGCAAGGAAGGTACGCCGGTGCTGCCGGGATTACATTTCAACAACTGATTGACAATGGCAATTTGCTCGCGGCGGACCATCGTTTGGTCCGCCTTTCTTTGCTCAATCACCGGGCGACGCACAGAAATCCAGCTTCTGGCTGGCCGACTGTACGATTAATGATCCTGCTTGTTCGCCCATCGGTTCGTGGGATAATGCCGCGACCAGCATACCGCGCGGTCCATATTCTCTGAGCGTCTCGTCTAGATTCGCGGTATCGTTCAAAAGCAAGAAGGGCTTGTATGGAAACTATTTTTGTTCCGGTGATTTGCAACTCGTGTAAGCGGCACAGCGTGGTGTCTTTTGCGCGCATAGAACTCAAGCGCCGGCTTGCCAGCAGCGATTCCATCGAATTGCGCTGCGCGTATGATGATCACACTTGGGATGCGTCTTCGCGCGAGCGCGATCGAATTTTGAAATTGGCGCGTGAGAATGATGCCGTAGAACGTATTACGCTTAGGCGCGCTGGAGTTTTCAATCAGGATACGCTCGCGCTTTGACCGGCCCTTATTGAAATAAGGAGTGGCCGGCTCGCGATGCTCGAAGGAATATCGTTGACTACTCCGACCACATCCGCGACCAGATCATTGCCTGGGCTCGAGCCTCCGCCGCTGAAACCCGCTTCATTCCTCAAGACCATTCGTGCGTCCAGGGGCAACGCTTTTGAAGTCATCCCCTTAGAGGCATTCGAGCAGCCGGTTTATTTATCAAAATCGCCGCTCGGTACGGTGCTCATGGTCAATGATCCGGAAGGTGTGCGCCGCATACTCTTGGATAACGTTGTTAACTATCCAAAAAATGACATGGAGATCGAATTCTTTTCGGCCATGTTCGGCGAAGGCCTGCTCAGTGCGCCGGGCCCTAAATGGAAGACCCATCGCAAGGTGATGGCACCATCTTTTGGAATACGCACTGTAGAATCATACGCACCGGCGATGGTGGATACCGCGGCTGCCTTTGCGCAGCGCTGGGATGCGATGCCCGAACTCGCCGAAGTGGACATCGCGGCGGAAATGAACGCGCTGACCCTGAAGATCATCTGCCGGACGATGTTCTCCTCGGACGCGGAGGAGTTGGCGGCATGCGCCCACGAGGCGCTAGAGTTCGCGCAAGCATCGATGGAATTTGGCCTGCTGGACGTTTTGCCGGTGCTTGGTCCCTGGCGAATCAAGCGCACGGTGAATGCCATACGTGCACACTTTAGGGGTATGGATGCGGCCATTTATCGCTTGATCAGTGAGCGCGAAAAGATTCGCAACGAGGCTCCAAGAGATTTTCTTACTCGACTGATCGTGGCGAAGGACCCTGACAATGGAGTGGGATTGAACGCTACCGAGATACGCGACGAGGTCATTACGATTTTCATGGCCGGGCACGAGACCACCGCCGTGACCATGACCTGGGTGTGGTATCTGCTATCGCAGCATCCGGCCGAAGAGGCGAGGCTTCATGAAGAACTCGATGCGGTGCTCGGAGGCAGAAATCCGACCGTGGAAGATTTAACCCATTTGCGCTACACACGAATGGTCATCGAAGAGGCGATGCGCCTATTTCCGCCGGCACCTGGCATGTCGATCCGGCAAGCTACGGAAGCCGACGAAGTGTGCGGGTTCAAAGTTACGCCGGGACTGCAGGTTTTGATATCGCCGTGGGTACTGCACCGCCACCGCCGCCTCTGGGAGAATCCGGAACGCTTCGACCCCACGCGATTCACTAAGGAGTCCAGCGAAATGCGTCCTCGTTTTGCGTACCTGCCCTTCGGCGGTGGACCTCGAGTCTGTATCGGCGCGACGCTTGCCATGACCGAGGCGACGTTGATCCTCGCGGTACTCGCACAGCGATTTCGCCTGCGCCTCAAGCAGCGCCAGGACATCCAACTCCAAGCCCGCATCACTTTGCGCCCTAAGAATGGCATGGTGACAATCTTGGAGCGGCGTCGCCCGGCCGCGTGAAGGGATTTGCGGGATAGGTCCCGGCTCTAGAACCCGGGAGGCCTCGCCGATGCGACGCCAAAGAAACGCTCCAACGCGAGACCGACCCGGCCCAGCGTACCTTCGTCGAAGAGTCGTCCGATCAACGTAATGCCGTGCGGAACGCGGCGCGGCGGGTGGAACGTTGGCAGCGGGCGCTGTGGGTCCGGAGCCCAATCGCTTCTAGCCTCTGATACCTCGACGAAGCCTGCGCGGATGGTCAAAGATGGGTGGCCGGTGAAGTTGGTTATCGTGAGCATCTCGTCGCGCAGCGATGGCACGAGCAGCAAGTCGACTTGCGAAAACACGCGCGCCATTTCCACGGCCACCTTGCGTCGCATGCGGTCCGTTTGCACATAATCCACCGCAGATAGAAATCGTGACTGTCTGAAAATGTTGGGCCATGCATCCGGTACTTGCATTTTCAGCCGCTCTAGCCCGCCGCCAAGCGTCAGATCTTCGAATGCCGCGGCCGCCTCGGCGAACAATATCAAGTCCAGGGAATCGTACGGCCAATCGGGGATTGAAACCTCGACAAGTTCCATGCCGAGTTTCTTCGCGGCCTCCAGCGCAGCGCGATCCACCGCGGTCGCTTCGCTCATCCAATGGGGAAAGTACCCGACTCGAAGTCCTTTGATCGGGACGTGGGCATCGTAATCCAGATCGCACGCGATGCTAGCCGTATCGCCACCGTCCGCGCCTGAGATTGCCTGCAGCACCAGCATCGTGTCCTCGACACCACGTGTCATCGGTCCTAGCTTGTCCAGAGACCAGCAGAGCGTCATCGCTCCTGTGCGGGCCACCCGCCCGAAAGTTGGACGCAACCCGTTGACGCCGCATCGCATGCTGGGGCTTACGATGCTTCCTCCGGTCTCGCTGCCGATGGCAAATCCTACCAACCCCGCGGCGGTTGCCGCGCCGGGCCCGGCACTCGACCCTGAAGCGCCCTCCTCGAGGAGCCATGGGTTCATTGTCTGACCCCCGAACCAGATGTCATTCAACGCCAGCGCGCCCATGCTTAATTTGGCAACCAGTACGGCACCCGCGTCGTGCAATCGCCTTACAACGAAAGCGTCGGAAGTGGGCACACGATCCTTGAACGGCTCCGCCCCAAACGTGGTTCGAATGCCGGCCGTGTCCAGTAGATCTTTGGCGCCCCACGGGATCCCGTGGAGTGGTCCGCGGTACTTGCCTGCGGCAATTTCGGTATCGGCCTGTTTTGCCTGGGCGCGCGCCAAGTCCGCCGTCAAAGTAACGACGCATTTGAGCCGGGAGTCGAAGCGTTGCAAACGATCTAGGTAAATATGCGTAAGCCGCTCGGACGAAAGTTGCCGTTGTTCGAGCCATCGCGACAACTGTGCCACCGAGGCAAAGGCGATATCCTCGTCGCGCTTCGGTAAGCGGTCGGGCTTGGACTGGTCGCGCGCAAAATTGGGGTGTAACTCAAGTTGTCGTTCCCCCGGTAGCCGCGGATCCCAGCGGGACGCCGGTGCGATGTTTTCTTCCAGCAGGAGCTTTTTGGGACCGGTGCGACGCTCGTACAGCGGCGCCATTGTCACTCGCCAACTCGCCGCGGCTTGCTTCAGTTCCGGGTCGCTCAATTCAACGCGCGCGAGTTTCTCCGCGTCGGCAAATGTGGACGCTGAAACCTCCGGTCCCGCCGCGGGTGCAGTCGCGAATGCCGAAGGCGTGCCCGGCGGCGGGTTCGGTGAAGCCGCCGGCGCATCGGGCGGGTTTGCCGCAACGTGACGACTTGCGGCAAGCGTCGCCAGCACTCCGAGCGAGGCATGCGTCAAGAATTGTCTACGCGATTTTTCCAAGTCTCCTCAGGTCCGGTGAATACGGGCGCGCCCAACATCCGATGCGCGATTCTCGCATAAGTGGAAGCCCGATATGGTCCCAGGGCTTAGCGAAATTTCTTCGGAATGGCGTCGACAAACGGATAAAACGAAAAGTAAGGCTTTGCCTCTTCAAGCACCCGACGGAATGAGGGCCTCTGCGTCAGTCGGTCGAAATAGGCTTCCAAGTGGGGGTGGTCTGGAAACGGTTGTATGGTGCTCGCATAAAAAAGCGCTGGTGCCGCGGCGCAATCGGCCATGCTGAAGCCTCGGCCCGCGACCCAAGTCCTGGTTGCCATGTGGCGATCTAGCATGCCGTACGCCGTGTCCAAAGTAGCGCGTTCTTTGGTCATATCGCCATTGGCGCCGCGCAAGCGATCGCCGACCAGTTGCTGCATCGGCCCTTGCACGTACAGGTCGAAGATCCGGTCCCATAGACGCACCTCCAGCGCGTCGTCCCAGTCGCGTGGAATCAAGCGCTCAGCGGCGAAATAGCGATCTAGGTACTCGATGATGATAGTGGTCTCGGCCACGTCGCGGTTGCGGGCATGGTCGCGAACGACCGGGAACCGATTGAATGGCCATATTTCATGAAGTTCCGCCCGATCAGCGTCATCCGCAAGATTAATGACCCGCCTTTCGAATTCGACACCGTGCTCGTAAAGAGCGATGAGTACCTTATGGCAAAAAGAAGCCAGCGGGTGGTAGTAAAGCGTCAGCAGCATATTCGAGTCCTCATAAGTATCGGGCGCAATAGCACGGCACCCGCCGTTTCCTATTCTCAACGACGAAGGCGCCGTTATAAATTCGACACAATTGACCCCAACAGTGGCATTTTTCCTTCGATCAACGCTTGCATGCACATATGTGTATATGTATATTGACGCATATGGACGCATTTCAGGCATTGGCGGATCCCACGCGTCGGCAGGTCATTGCGGCGCTACGGCGAGGCGAGCGACAGGTTAACGATATAGTCGAGGAGCTCGACATTCATCAGTCGGGCGTCTCTCGGCATCTTCGAATTTTGCTCGAAGCCGGATTCGTGACCGTTCGGCCCGAAGGGCAGTTGCGGCTCTATTCGCTACGTCCGGAGCCTTTCAGGGACGTGGAGGCGTGGCTGGCGGGTTATCTCGACCTGTGGGAACAGCGGCTGCAGCGATTTGATGCAGCGCTTGACGCCAAGAGAAGTGCGCGAGTGAGAAAAACACACCGAAGCAGGAGCGAGTCATGATAAACATTGCGGCGCCCGCGGCGCAGGCCCCAATTAAGTTCGAGCGACGCTACGAGAGCGCGGCTGTTGAGGATCTTTGGGATCTTTGGACCACGAAGGCGGGGTTCGAATCTTGGTGGGGTCCGAAGGGGTTTCGAGTCGCAGTACGCAAGCTCGAGCTTCGCGTCGGTGGCGAGTTGCTGTATGACATGATCGCTGTCGCACCGGAGGAAATCGCGGCCATGGAAAGAATGAACATGCCGAAGACGCACGAGACCCGCGGGACTTTTACACAGATTGAGCAGCTCCGGCACCTGGAAATCACCCATCTCATCGATTTTGTTCCAGGCGTGCAATCCTATGAGAATCGAATACGGGTCGAGTTTTCGAAAACAAGCGACGGCGCCCAGATGG
>JAQGOD010000048.1 GCA_028293775.1 Gammaproteobacteria bacterium | reverse complement strand
CACCTGTACGATCATGGTGGGTTGAACGATTCCCGTGCCGCGAAGTGCGGAGCCCATCACCACCAGCGCGAACTGAAGCGCAAGGCTCGGCAGGAACCAGTGAAGGTATTGAATACCGGCCGCGACGGTAGCGGGGCTCGCCCCCAACGTCCCCACATAGTAGGGTCCAAGCAAAAATCCCAGCAATAAGGTGACGACGGCGCAACTCGCGGAAAGCGCCAGGCTCTGGTTAAACACCAGCGTCGCGTCAGTTTGATCTTTGCGGCCCACTGCGTGTGAAATGAGCGTAACGGTGCCCACGCCCACAACCTGCGTTGCGGCGAACACCATGAACATGACATTGCCGGCCGCGCCCACGCCGGCCAGCGCGGCATCGCCCAATCCGGCCACGAAATATAGATCGATGAGAAAGTACAAGGTCTGAAAGAACATGCCGGCCGCGATGGGCACAGCCATTTGCAGTATGTTCTTGACGATTGAACCGGCCGTTAGGTCCTTCATCGTTACCTTCCGTGAGTTTCCGCTGGAGCGTCATTGTGCCATAGCGTCAAGACTTACTTGAACGCGCACGCAAATGCTACGCTTCGCCGATGACGATACTTCCAACTTTCGATATGTTGCTGTTTGGCGGCACCGGCGATCTGGTCACGCGTAAGTTGCTGCCGGCGCTCTATAGACGCTTCGTCGCCGGGCAGGTTTGCGCAGAATCGCGGATTTTCGGCGTTGCTCGATCGAACTTGACCCGCGCTGCCTACGCAGCTCAAGCGGAGGCAGCGTGCAGCCAATTCTTGGGCAAGGAATTCGATGCGAAGCAGTGGGAAGGCTTCGCCCGCTTGTTGGACTATGTCAGGCTCGACGCAGGCTCTGAAAAGGACTATGCCGCCTTGGCGGAGCTTTTGGCGGATCGGGAGCGCATCGTACGTGTGTTCTTCTTTTCCACCGCCTCGAATCTTTTCTCCGTGATCTGCCAAAATCTCGCCAAGGCAAAGGTTGTCACGCCGCTGTCGCGGGTCGTGCTGGAAAAACCCTTGGGTCATGACACGGCCTCGGCAAACCTCATCAACGAGCAAGTGGGGGCGGTGTTCACCGAGAAACAGATCTACCGGATTGATCATTACCTAGGCAAGGAGGCGGTGCAAAATCTCATGGCCTTGCGTTTTGGCAACGCTTTGTTCGAGCCACTGTGGCGGCGTGGATTGATCAAGCATGTGCAAATCACCGTTGCCGAAGAGCTTGGGGTCGAGCGGCGCGGCAATTTCTACGACAAGACAGGCGCCATGCGCGATATGGTTCAAAACCACTTGCTCCAGCTCCTTTGCATCATGGCCATGGAGCCGCCGGCGAGCAGCGATCCGGACGCCGTGCGCGACGAGAAGCTTAAAGTCCTGAGAGCGCTGCGGCCGTTGCGCGATCGGGAGGTGCTCACCAAATCGGTGCGCGGCCAGTACAAAGCCGGAGCGGTTCGAGGCGTGCCCGTGCCGGGATACCTTCAGGAATCCGATATTGCTGCTGATAGCAGCACCGAAACTTTTGTCGCGCTGAAAGTGGACATCGATACGTGGCGTTGGGCGGGCGTGCCTTTCTATTTGCGCACCGGAAAGCGGCTGCAAGATCGCGTCACGGAACTCGTGGTGACCTTTGAGGAAGTTCCGCACCCAATCTTCGATATGCCGAACACCACTCGGACCGCCAATGAGTTGGTGATCCGCCTGCAGCCCGACGAAAGCATTACAATGACCATCTTGGCGAAGAATCCTGGGGAAGGCATGCGCCTGAAGCCTGTGAGCCTCGCGCTAGACCTGGGTGAAACGTTCAAGACTCGCAGTCTCGACGCTTATGAGCGATTGTTGATGGACACCGTGAAAGGCAATCTGACCTTGTTTATGCGAAGAGACGAGCTCGACGCAGCCTGGGCGTGGATCGACCCGATTCGCGCCGGCTGGGAACAATACGACGAGGGGCCGAAGATTTACATTGCCGGCACATGGGGGCCGGCCTCTTCCAGTGCCATGCTCAGTCGGGATGGATTTGCCTGGCATGATGAACTCTGAACCCCGCATCACCAAATTTGCCGACATAGAGGCACTATCGCAGTCGCTGACGAGTGAGATCGCCGCAACGCTCAGAGCAGCCGTTACGGCACGGGGGGCGGCCAGTCTCGTGGTCTCCGGAGGCAACTCCCCCATCCGGCTTTTTGAACTGCTGCGAAAACAGGAACTGGACTGGGGCCGAGTCTGCATTGCGCTCGCCGATGAGCGTTGGGTGGAGCCCTCGGATCCAGCCAGCAACGAGAAACTGGTGCGCGAAGTGCTGCTGCAAGAAGCTGCCGCGGCAGCACGATTCCTCGGCCTGAAGAATGGCGCACCCACACCCGATATGGGCGCCGTCTCGGCGTGGGAAACCTTTGCGCGCGTGCCGCGTCCATTCGACACCGTGCACTTAGGGATGGGCGACGATGGCCACACGGCCTCGCTATTTCCCGGTTCGCCCAATCTTTCCAGCGCTCTTGACCTTAACGCAGCGCCAGGATGCGTCGGCATGCGAGCGCCGGCGCCTCCGCGGCCGCG
>JAQGOD010000045.1 GCA_028293775.1 Gammaproteobacteria bacterium | reverse complement strand
CCGTACCTACGCCGGTGCAGAAACCGGCACCCGCGAAAAAGCCTGTCGTGGCCGCGGAATCAGGGACTTTGCTCGACTGGCTCCAGGCGAACTGGTGGATCCCGGCGGCCATCATCCTTGCGCTTATTGCCGCCCTGGCGTTCGCTTCTTGGCGGCGCCGCCAGGCCAGCAGCGGCGCGGGTGGCGACTTCCCTGATCTGGATGCGAGCGGCATGTCCGAGTACCGCGATCCTGCCGAGAGGCTGGCCGCGGGCCGTGCAGGCGATGACTCCTTCGTGGTCGAGGAATCGGGCGAGCATCCGATGCCCCAATTCGCCGAGCCTGCCCAGCACTACGGCGAGACCACGGCTGACCTCAAGGCGCCCGAAGACACCATGTCGAGTGAGAGCCCGGTGAATCTTGATCAGGGCGACCCCCTGGCCGAGGCGGACTTTCATATGGCGTACGGTCTGTACGACCAGGCGGCCGACTTAGTACGCATCGCGCTGGAGCGCGAGCCGGATCGGCGCGATTTGCGCTTGAAGCTGTTGGAAATTTATTTCGTCTGGGGCAACAAAGAAGCTTTCCTCCAGACCGCCAAGGGCTTGGAAGCCACCCGCGACCGCGCACCGGTAGGGGAGTGGGACAAGATCGTCATTATGGGCAAGCAGATTTGTCCGGACGAACCGATGTTCGCCACGACTGCAGGCAGCGGCCGCGGCGCCGGCGCCCTCGTCGATTTGAATCTGGAAGGCGGCGAGAATCGCGTTGACATCGACCTGTTCGGCGATCCTGAAGGCGAGCGCAGCCTCGACCAGTCCATCGCGAAGGACATCGATGACTCGGCGCCTACGGGCGAGTCGCCGCACCTGCATGCCGCTTCGGATCTGGATTTCACGTTGGATCGGCCGGAACGCGGCGCGGATGAGTCGCCGACGCGGGAGATGGCGCCGCGCGATGAGCCCACGGTTGAATCCGAATTGATGAATTTCGCGGATTCACCGACCACTGAATCCCCGGCGCTGAAATCCGGCGATGTGCGCAGTCGCATCGCATCGAAACTCGACAAGGTGAACAAGGCGGATCAGACCGCCGAGCTGTCGATCGACGATTTGGGTCTGGACCTGGACCATCTCGACGGACCCGCGAATGGCGTGTCGGAGCATCCTGCGGACGCCCCGACCATGGTCGCAGGCCTTGATGAAAAATCCCGGCGCATGATGGCGGAAGCGGAAAGCCGCGCGCGCGACAAGGATTTGACTGAACTCGAGCGCGAATTAGAAGCCTCATTCGTCGCCGACTTGGGCTCGGACCAAGAGGAGATCAAGACTGCGGTGTTGGGCCCCGAGTCGGCACCGACCGTGCAGATGCCGCGCGCCAACAATCAAGAGACTTCGCCAACCGCGCGCTTCAAGTCAGGCGAATATTCCGACGTTCGGGAAACCGATAAACCTGATTTGGATTCGACCTCGCGTTTGCGCGGACTCAATGCCGATAGCATCGACTTGGATCTGGATCGGCTCGCCAACGCCTTGGGTTCCGGCGATACGGTGGAACAACCGCGTGCAGAGGATGAAGTGTTCTCCACCGAGGTGTTTGAGGCCAGCCAGCGCAACCGCCGCGTCGATCTCGACGTGGGTGAGGCGCTCAACGGCTCCGAAGCGGCGGCCACGAACAAATTGAAAACGATTTCGACTACGCGCACCACCAAGCTCAAGACCGACGAGACCATGCCGGAACTCGAGCCGGTAACCATGAGTGAAGTCGGGACCAAGCTGGATCTGGCCCGCGCTTACATGGATATGGGCGATCCGGAAGGCGCTCGAAGTATTCTCGAGGAAGTCGTGACCGAGGGCTCTGCCAGCCAGAAACAGGAAGCGCAGCGCTTAATCGAGAATCTGCCCGGCTAGGAGCCTGTCTGAGTAATCCGCTTGAGCCGCGACCGTGATAGATCTCGGCCGCCGGGTTGCCGCCATCATCGAGTATGACGGCACCGACTATTTCGGCTGGCAGTCGCAAGTGCATTCTAGCTCGATACAGGACGCGGTACAGGCCGCGCTTTCCTTCGTCGCCGGCCACCCGGTTGTTGCGATCTGCGCGGGGCGCACGGACACCGGTGTTCACGCCGTCGGTCAAGTCATCCATTTCGACACGCAGGCGGTGCGCACGCCACGGGCATGGGTCTTGGGCGCCAACACCAAGCTCGCTCCCAGCATCGCCTTGCAATGGGCGGGTGAAGTGACCTTGGGATTTCATGCGCGTCACCGGGCTATCCGGCGCATTTATCGGTATGCGATATTGAATCGCAGCGCGCGATCGGCTTTGCAGCGCACGCGGGCGGCGTGGATCCATCGCCCGCTCGATGCCGCCGCCATGCATGAGGCCGCGCAGGCCCTCATCGGCGAGCATGATTTCTCGGCCTTTCGCTCCGTGCAATGCCAATCGAAAACCACGCTCAGGCGCGTCGATACCATCGAGGTGATCCGCGAGGGCGACTATGTGTGGCTGCAAATCGCCGCCAATGCCTATTTGCATCACATGGTGCGCAACATCGTCGGCACGCTGCTCGATGTACAGCGCGAGTCGGATCCGCATGAGGCCATGGCGCAAGTGCTCAAGGGGGCGGATCGTCGCTATGCGGGTGCCACGGCGCCGGCCGCGGGGTTGTACTTGTGGCGGGTCGAATACCCCTCGCTTTATGGTATCCCGGCGCCCAAACCGCAAATTGGTTTAAACTAACCGCATGTCATGGTTTGAGCGAATTGTTCCCTCACGGATCAAAACCGAGCGCCGCACGCGATCGGTGCCTGAGGGCCTGTGGACCAAATGTCCCGCTTGCGATGCCGTGCTCTACAAAGCCGAGATCGAGCGCAACCTCTACGTCTGCCCGAAATGCAGCCACCACATGCGCATCAACGGCCGCGAGCGGGTCATGAAGTTTCTGGACACCGGATCGACCACGGAAATTGCCGCCAAGGTCGAGCCCGAGGATCCGCTTAAATTCAAGGATTCCAAGCGCTACAAGGACCGGCTGGTGCAGGCGCAAAAACAAACCGGCGAGCGCGACGCCTTGATCGTCATGGCGGGAAAGCTCGCGGGCCTGGATGTGGTCGCCTGTGCCTTCGAGTTCCGGTTTTTGGGAGGCTCGATGGGCTCGGTGGTCGGCGAGAAGTTCGTGCGCGCGGTCGAACACTGCCTGGAGCATCGAATGCCCCTGGTCTGCTTCGCGGCCAGCGGCGGGGCACGCATGCAAGAGGCGCTGTATTCCCTGCTGCAAATGGCAAAGACCAGCGCCGCCCTCAAGCGTTTATCCGAAGCGCGATTGCCCTTCATTTCGGTGATGACCGATCCGACCACGGGCGGCGTGTCAGCGAGCCTCGCGATGCTCGGCGATATCAATATCGGTGAGCCGAAGGCGTTGATCGGTTTCGCCGGACCGCGCGTCATTCAACAGACCGTGCGCGAGACCTTGCCGGAGGGATTTCAGCGCAGTGAGTTTCTGCTCGAGCACGGGGCGCTCGACATGATCGTCGACCGGCGCGAGATGCGCGATCGCATTGGTGCAATGCTGCGATTGATGAGCGGCAAAGAACCCGCCGAAGCGGCTTAAGTCCTAGGAGACTAATGCGGAGCCTAGAGCATTGGTTGTCCTACCAGACACAAGTGCACCCGCGGGCAATCGATCTGGGGCTCGACCGGTTGCGCGTGGTGCTGCGTCGATTGCAGTGGCAGCAACCCAAAGTTCCGATCATTACCGTCGCGGGTACCAATGGTAAGGGCTCTGTAAGCGCCTATTGCGCGGCCATCCTAAGCGCCGCGGGGCTCAAAGTGGGAATGTTCACTTCGCCGCACTTGCGGTATTACCAAGAGCGCATCCGCGTTCATGACCGCTTAGTGCGCCCTGAGGAACTTGTGGCGGCGTTCGAGAAGATCGAAGTCGCGCGCGATTCGGTGGCGCTCACGTTTTTCGAGTTCAACGCACTGGCTGCATTGCTAGTATTGGATGCCGCGCGCCTCGATGCATGGGTGCTTGAAATCGGCATGGGTGGGCGCCTCGACGCGGTCAACGTGGTTGATCCCGACGTCTCGATCGTGACCAGCATCGGACTGGATCATCAGGAGTATTTGGGTCATACGCTCGAGGCGATTGCACGCGAGAAAGCGGGTATATTTCGCGCCGGACGAACGGCCGTGATCGGCGGGCGCGAGCCGGTGCCGGTTCTTGAAAATGCAGCGCGAGCCATCAAAGCGCCGTTGAAGCGTCTTGCCATCGAATACAACTACGTTCGCGAAGGCTCAGGCTGGCGCTACCGCGGCTCTCATTGGGACTTACCCCATTTGCCGGCACCTGCATTGTTGGGGGATATTCAGTTTAGCAACGCCGCCACTGCCATTGCTGCCTTGGAAGAAATCTCGCCACGCGTTCCCATCAACGCCGGCGCCGTAGCCCAGGGCCTTTCCGAGGTGCGGTTGGCGGGCCGCTTCCAAGTGATCAAATCCTCAGGCGAGTCGCCCACTTGGATACTGGACGTTGCGCACAATCCGGACGCGGCGCGCGTACTGGCGCATAACTTGAACGCTAACCCAATCCAGGGCAAGTCCCTGGCCGTGTGCGGGATCCTCGGCGACAAAGACGCGACGGGGATTGCCCGGTTGCTGAACGAGCCGATCGATGAATGGTGGTGCGCTTCGATTGACGGAGCTCGGGGTCGAACGGGCGATGAACTGGTCAACGAATTGCGGGGCACGGTTCGCGGCCGCGTCATGCCGGCTGATAGCGTGGCCGCCGCGTGTGCTGCCGCCTTGAGCGCCGCACGCCCTGAGGATCGAATCGTCGTCTTCGGTTCGTTTCATACCGTCGGGCCTGCGCTGGACTGGCTCGAGGCAGCAGGATTGCTGCCGCTCGGGGCGCTTCCCGAATATACTCCGCGGTAATGGAGCGTCGCGTCAAAGAACGTTTAATCGGCGCATCGATCCTCGTCGCGCTCATCGTGTGGGTGGTCCCCGAACTGTTGTCCGGTCCTAATCCTGCAGCGCGGACGCCAATGCCGGCGACCCTTCCGGCGACTGCGCCCGAGCCGACGCGAAGCGTTACCGTGGACTTGTCGACCAGCAAGGCACCGGAGAGTCCC
>JAQGOD010000030.1 GCA_028293775.1 Gammaproteobacteria bacterium | reverse complement strand
GGGACTGATCAATGATATTCCGACCTGTAAAGAACTCATCGACCGCATCATGGCGGAGGCCGAAGACCTGATCCGTCGCCGGCTCGAGGTCATGCTCGGCGTAGCATGATCTTGGCGATGCATGCGGCTCTAGGGTTAGGCATGCTCAGGTGAACAGCGCGGAAACGCCGGCGTTGATCGCGAAGCCACCGAAGAGCAGCCAGCCAAACAGCAACGCCGCGAGCGCCAGCGGTTTGATCCCCGCCGTGCGAATGGCCGATATGTGGGTGGTTACCCCGAGCGCTGCCATGGCCATCGCCAAGAGGAATGTATCCAGGTCAATTGCCGTGACCTTGAGAGCGTGCGGGATGGCGATGAGCGAATTCAGCACCGTCACCGCAACGAACCACAACGCAAACCAGGGAATGACGACGCGGGAGCTTGTCGGCGTGCCGCTCGCAGGCGCTTCTTCGGCCTCCGGATGGCGCGACAAGTAGGTCGATAGCACAATGAGAAACGGTGCCAGCATCATGACGCGTACCATCTTGGTAATGACGGCCGTATTCGCTGCCGCATCGGTAATCGCCCGGCCTGCCGCCAGCACCTGTGCAACCTCGTGAATGGTGGATCCCGCAAAGATCCCGTAACTCGTGGGACTTAGGCTCAGAAAATGGTGGCGCGAATTCAGCTCGTATAACGCCGGATATAAGAAGATCGCCAGCGTGCCGAACACGACCACGGTCGACACGGCGACGGTGACTTGCTCGGCGCGGCCCCTCACGACCGGCTCGGCGGCCATCACTGCGGCGGCGCCGCAAATCGAGCTGCCCGCTCCGATCAACATTGCCGTCCGACGGTCCAGCCCAAAGAGCCGAGTGCCGGCCCACCAGGACAAGGCGAAGGTGCTGGTCAACACCAGCGAATCAATGACCACGCCCGTGATCCCCACATGCGCGATGTCCTGGAAGGTCAATCGCAGACCGTAAAGTATGATTCCTGCGCGAAGCAGCGTTTGTTTGCAGAAGACAACCCCGTCGGCGCTGGCAGTTGAGACGAATGGGTACATCGTGTTGCCGACGATCATGCCGAGCACGATTGCCAGAGTCAGCGCGCTGATGCCGCTGGCTTGGAACCACGGGGCCCGACCCAATTGAATGGCCGCCAGCGCCAAGACTGAAATCAACGCAAGCCCGGGGAGATACTTCAAACTCGCCTGCCGCCACATGCTCGCCTCCAAATTCGAATCTTGGCGTTACTATCAGGCGGCGCCTTTAATTTGTAAAACAGATTGATTCACTATAATTAATCTATTTTATCTATTAATATCGCAGCGATGCGAATCACGCTGCGCCAGCTGGACATTTTTCGCGCTATCGCTCTCACGGGCAGCACCAGCGCGGCCGCGCAAAGCGTGCCCCTGTCTCAGTCCGCTGCCAGCACAGCCTTGGGCGAACTCGAACAGAACTTGAACGCGCTACTTTTCGATCGCGTCGGCAAGCGCTTAGTGCTGAACGACAATGGCCGGGCATTGCTGCCCATGGCGCTCGCCGTCCTGGACGGCGCTCGCAATGTCGAAAGTGCGTTCGCATCGGCTGATGAGGGTCTCATCGTCAATTTGCGCCTGTTCGCAAGCACTACCCTGGGCAACTACATTCTGCCTAAGCTGCTGTCGCAGTTCCGGCAGGCCCTACCGATGGCGAAGCTGGACGTGAGAATCGGCAACACCCTGGATGTCGTCACGGCGGTGAAGGAATTCTCGGCGGACCTGGGGTTCATCGAAGGACCGTGCCATGAGCCCGACATCAGCATCAGGCCCTGGTTCGAGGATGAACTGCTCATTGTGGCAGCGCCTACCCATCCGCTGGCCAAGGCACGATTGACGATCAAGCAATTGCGGGAAGCACCCTGGTTGTTGCGGGAACCGGGCTCCGGCACGCGCGAAGCGGTCGAACTTGCCCTGCTTCCTCATCTGCTGAACATTCAGCCGGCGATGACGCTCGGCAGTTCCGAAGCAATCAAAAACTTGGTCGCTGAAGGCCTGGGCGTGAGCTGTTTGTCCCGCTCCGTGGTCCAGGACCTGCTGGCGGCGGGTCGGCTCTGCGTGCTGGCCACGCGCTTGCCAAGACTCTTACGAAGAACGTCGTTGATTCACCACCGAAGTAAACTGCTCTCCACACCGCTGCGCAATTTTATGGAGCACTGCGAGAGCTACCGCGGCTGAAATGATCGGATAATATGGGCTCTGCATGAGCACGCCTATCTCAAGCTTGCAAGATCGACCCGCGGGGTTCTACTACTTAGACAATTTTCGCTGCGCGCTGCAATGGCTGCGTGATCGATACGCCGATTTGCTGTCCCAGGATGAAAACCGTTTTATCCACGAGTTCGGCGGGCTGCCCTCAGCCTCGCAGGCGTTGCTCGTCAGGCTGATCATGCGCAAGGGGCCGCATTTTCGCGGCTCGCGGATTTCTTATATGGAAATCGGTTCGATCGAGCACGCCGTGGGCCCCCTCGTGAGCCTTCACTGGATCGAGACGAACGCTTTGCTTACCCTCGATGAACTTTTCAAGCTGGTTACGCGCGCCGAAGTCGCCGAGATATTTCCGCAATTGCCCGCATGGATGTCAAAAGTCCAAGCGCTGCAAGCCTTGCGTGAGACACCTCACGAACCTCGTCCGTTTCAAGAGTGGCGAGGAAGCGTTGCCGAGCGCGTCTATTTTGTGGCCGTTACAGCCTTATGCACGCGCTTGCGTCTGCTTTTCTTCGGCAACTTCAGACAGGACTGGTCGGAATTCGTGCTGGCGGATCTGGGCATCCATAAATATGAAGCGGTAGGTTTTTCCTCGGCCTCGAGGGCATTTCATTGCCGCCAGGACATCGAGGATTTCTTTGCGCTCTATGAGTGCCGGCGCCGGCTTCACGAAGAGTCGAGCTTGGAAGACGTGTTGGCTCAACTGCCGGCAACGAACTTGAATCACGAGTGGCTGGAGAGCCGACGCGCGAAGCTCATTTTCACCATTGCGCGGCAGTACGAACGCAGCGGCGAGCTTGATTCCGCCCTGAACCTGTATCTTAAGTGCAATTATCCGGGCGCGCGGCTGCGCGCGATCAGAACGTTGGAAACGGCCGGGCGCCATCACGATGCGCGCGAACTTGCTCTTGCCGCTTCCGCCTGGCCCGAGAGCGCCGCCGAAGCGCAGCGACTGGGACGCATCATCTTGAGGCTGGAACGGCATCTCAATTTCCCACGCCGGGAGGTGCGCCGCCCTGCCCGCGCCGAACGCTTGGATCTGATTGTTCCACGCACCCTGGGAAAGCGGGTAGAAGACGTGGCGCGCGAACACCTCGAGGACCTTGCCGCGCCTGTATATTATGTTGAGAACACGCTGGTGAACTCACTGTTTGGATTGCTGTGTTGGGATGCGATATTCGCGCCATTGAGCGGCGCCTTCTTCCATCCCTTCCATTTTGGGCCGGCGGACCTCTACAGCCCGACGTTTCGGGCGCGACGCGAGCATATGTTCGATGAGTCCTTGAGACAGCTCGAAAGCAGTGATTATCAAAACTCCATAAGAGAGACATTCGATCTAAAATACGGTACGCAATCGCCCTTTGTTTCGTGGGGACTCCTAAGCGAAGGGCTTCTCGATACCGCGCTCGCCTGCGTACCAGCGGCACACTTGCGCGCGATGTTCGAGCGGCTCCTCGGCAACCTGTACGAAAATCGCAGCGGCTTACCGGACCTAGTGCAGTTCTGGCCGGAAGAGCGGAGCTACCGAATGATCGAGGTCAAAGGGCCCGGTGATCGATTGCAGGACAATCAGCAGCGCTGGATCGAGTTTTGCATTCAATCTGAGATTCCCGTGGCGGTGTGCCACGTGCGCTGGGCTTAGCGTTGAGCTCAACTTTGCTCCTGTGGGGATTGCTGTTCGGTTCCATCGGAATCGGATTCTTTATCTACGGAAAGAGACAGAGACGTGTCGTCCCGCTTCTCTGCGGTCTCGCCCTGATGATTTTTCCATACTTCGTCTCGGGCACTATCCTCGTGGTTGTAATTGGCATCGTCCTAATCGCAATTCCTTACTTCGTGAGGCTCTGAGGTGCGGCACCGATTCGAGTTTTTATTTGTTGCTGTCGCGGTTATGAGTGTCAGCGTCGACGCAAGTGGGCGCGCTACGATTTTCACGTAACGTACGGAAATCACGCTTAGCGGCAGTGTCAGAGATTGATGCGCACCTGCCTGCCAACCGCTCCCTGCCATGCGAGCCTCAGATTGCCGAAAAGGCTCGGAATCATTAGCTTCAATCTCCAATTGTGATGCGTGCGCTGTTGGTAATAACGCCGCCGATAACATCCTGAGCAAAACGATATCCGTTCTCCCACTTGCTCGCTCGGGGCCCGGAAACGTTCAGCACCTTAACTCCGTTTTCCTCAATGAACTTCCCGACGAATTCCGCCGCCACCTGCGGATCCGGAGTCTGCCGCGCATTGACCAAAATATACGGCCTTTTCAATAACGCACAGAGATTGCGCGTGAGGCGCGTTCCGTCTTTGAGAGCTTCATTGTAGAGAATCGCCGTGCCATCGCTGTCCGTGACATTAAGGCGTGTGCGCTGTCGATAGCCGCCCCTGGGCAGCCGCAGCAAAGGATAGCGCTCAGGTATTGTCCCATCTTCCGCCATCCCATCCCACGTCACCCACCCGCCGCAAGGAAACTTAGCCGCAAGCGCGGCGTCGAGCGCGCCCCGATCTACGCCCGTCTGCCCACCCGAGACGATCTTTTTGAGCGTCATAACCAGACAGGATAATCACTATTCGTGCCCGACGCGGTCTATCAGGCGCAAGCTGAATAATGTCGGCCGTATTCGTCCGAGCGTCCCATTGGTGACGGTCTCGCGGGTTATCATCATTTCGCGGCGTCGTTTGGAATTTCGGGACGACGGCGCGGGCGTACATCCCATGGAGGTCAATTAGCAGATGAATGGGTCCTTTGATGTCTGCAAATAAGCAGCGGCGGTCCAAGCGCGCGAGCCGTAAATTCATACCTGCCGGCCTTTGGTCGCGTGGAATGTTCGCGACGCTGGGGGCCCAATTTCTCTCTGCTTTCGGGGATAACGCGCTTCTCTTTGTGGCGGTTGCCCTCGTGCGACAAGAGAACTATCCCGCTTGGAGCGGGCCGATTCTGCAACAGTTCTTTGTGGGAGCATACATACTGCTTGCGCCTTTTGTCGGCGTGTTCGCCGATGCTCGTCCTAAAGGGCGCGTTATGCTTTATGCCAATACGCTCAAGTTTGGGGGGGCGCTAGGTATGTGCGCGCACGTGAATCCCTTCTTGAGCTACGCGCTAGTGGGTGCCGGCGCGGCAGCCAATTCGCCGGCCAAGTACGGAATCTTGAGCGAACTGGTGGCGCCGGCGCAGTTGGTCAAAGCCAATGGCCTGCTGGAGGCCTCGACGATTGCAGCAATCCTACTAGGCGCAATCGCGGGCGGCACACTGGCGGACTGGAGCGTTGAAGGCTCGCTCATGGCGATCACAGGGTGTTATGCCGCTTCGGCGCTTAGCGCGGTTCTTATTCCACGGATAAAGCTGCGCAACGTCCCGGTTCCTACGTATTCCGTCGTCTCGAGCGTCAAGGCCTTTGCCTTGCAGACGCACGCACTTTTAAAGAATCCAAATGCCAGACTGGCCGTGATCGGGACGGCCCTCTTCTGGGGCGCAGGAGCGGCCCTTCGCTTCCTCGTCATCGCCTGGGTGCCAGTGGCGCTTAAGGTAAATAACAATTCATTGCCGGGCTTTCTCACGGGGATGGTAGCTGCCGGCATCGTGGTGGGCGCCGCGCTGGCAGCGCGCCTCGTGAGACTCAAACAAGTCAATCGAGCGCTTCCAGCCGGTATTCTGATCGGAGTGGGTGTGTGTCTATTGCCCCTTGTCACAACCTTGCCTCTTGCGTTTACCTTGATGGCATTCGTAGGTGTGTGCAGCGGGTTTTTCGTCGTACCGCTCGATGCGCTTTTGCAGACAGAAGGCGCGCATGTGGTCGGCGCGGGATCGGCGATTGCGATTCAAAACATGTTCGAAAACTTGAGTATGCTCGCACTGGTGAGCGGCTACGCTGCCGCCGTTTTCCTTAGCGTACCCGTGAACGACATTGCAGTTGGTGTTGGCATCTTCATTGCACTGTCGATGCTAGTGCTGACCTTGGCACGGCGCCGTTCCGCGAAGGTCGCACGATAACCGGTGTTCGGCGCGACGCCGGCATTCCATAAAGGGATTTTCATGCGCCATGTCATCGTCTGGTTCGCCTCTGCACTGGCCGCCCTTTTTGCCGGGACTACAGAAGCTGTCGAAGCGCGATTAGCCACCACGCCCTGCTCCGTCGCTGGCGCGTCGGAACTCCTCCGCTGTGCATATCTGGAGATTCCAGAGGATTGGCGGCGACCATCGGGACGTAAACTTTCGCTGCACCTCCTGATTTTGCCGAAGCTGGGAGCAGGTCCGGAGCAAGCGCCCATGCTGTGGCTTGAAGGAGGCCCTGGCGTACCGGGCACAATCAGCGCACCGCTCTACGCCGGAGACCTTAAATTCCACCGCCAACGCCGAGCGGTAATCTTGTTCGATCAGCGCGGAACCGGGGCTTCGGGAGCCCTGCATTGCCCAATGATCGAGACTCGCTCGCCGCTTGCGGATGTCTGGCCACCCGCCGACGTCAGCAAGTGTCGACGCGAGTTGGAGGCTCGCGCTGACCTGACCCGCTATTCGACCGAAGCTTCAGCTCATGACCTAGAGGCCATCCGCTCAGCCTTGGGATATGATCGGATAGATCTGGCGGGCCTGTCCTATGGGACCTACCTAGCGCAAGCCTACGTCAAACTGTACCCAACCCGCGTGCGCAGCGTCGTCCTCATCGGCACGGTTCCTCTCGGTGAGAAGCTGCCGCTGCATCATGCGTGGAACGGCCAACTGGCGCTGCGCCAGTTATTAGTCGACTGTCGAGCCGACGGCCCGTGTCATGTGGCCTTTCCCCATCTGGAAGCGGATTGGGCCGCCTTGCGGCAGCGGCTCGCCCGAGGCGCCATCACCATAGCCACCGAGAAGGGACCGCTTGTCGAGCGGCAAGGACCTTTTGGCGAGATGGTCCGGAGCGCATTGAACTCCGTCGACGGCAAGCGCGGCCTGCCCCTGCTCATCAGCCATGCAGCCGCTCGAGACTACGCCCCGCTTGCCCAGGCTGTGCGAAGTCAGGGCGCGGACCCGGGAGCCGACGGCCTCTACTTATCCGTGACCTGCCCGGAAGGTACACGGCGAATCCAGTCCAACGAGATCGAGCCGGCCACGCGAGGAAGCGACTTCGGTCGTTACCGCATAGATCAGCAGATCGTCGCGTGTCGGCTTTGGCCGCGCGCCACGCCAGATCCGCGCCTCCTGACGCGGGTCAGAGCGAACATACCCGTGCTGCTTCTATCGGGCGGCCGTGATGCGACGACCCCGAGCGCGTGGGCGCGCCGCGTTGCCGCCACGCTTGGAAACAGCCGCGTCGTGATCATCCCGGCCATGACCCATTTGCCGGCCGGGCTCGACAATATGGAATGCCTCGACCGAATGATGGACGCTTTCTTCGCGACGGCCTCGGCCCGAGAGCTTGACACTTCCTGTGTCGCTACCATGAGCCCTCCGCCATTCGCGACCTCACAGGATGCAGCCGGTGTGCACATACAAACGGGCGAGGGAATGTCATCGTAACGCGAAGGGGACCGCTATGTTGATCCTCACTCGCCGAGTTACCGAACAATTGATGATTGGCGAGAACGTGCAAGTCACTGTTCTTGGCATCGATGGTAATCAAGTCCGGTATCCGATCCCGGCGAACGCCGCGCTATGGCGACCATGCGGACGCGTTGGGAGCCTGGTAGCAGCGGTAGCACCAATCTTGTAAAGGCTTCGAAGCGTATATCCCATTTGCCAAAGCTGTTGGATCCGGATCAAGGGATGCATCGAAGTGGGGCAGCAGGCGCAAACCATAATTGGGTCCAGATAGATCTGCTATGGAGACCTCGGTCGCGCAACCGCTGAGGATCAAAACAGCGATCAGTAAAGCGCCTCTTTTATATTGAGGAAACGTAGGCATGACGTCCTCCAAAGTGCGAGTTAGGCATTACCCTAACATCGCTCATAACTACGGAGCAAGGAAGCTGCCCCTAGTAATTGGCGTCGGCGGTCGGGTGTGCGCGTAGCCGGCAAAATACGATTTATACTAGTCCCAAGCAGAATTCAGCCGCCAATCAAGTACTAGCCTAGCTGTGGCGTCTTTGCCAACAGTGGTCCTTTCATGGGAGTGCATGGGTGTTCGCATTGCGAAGAGCCGTAGCAGATGACATTCCACAAATTTGGGAGGTCCGCCGCCTGGCAATACAAGTCGGCTGCCGCGCGCATTATTCAAAGGAAGACATCCAACGATGGGCATCGGTGCCCCTCTTTGCGGAGTTTCCGACGGTAGTCGAACAGACCGAATTCTACGTAATTGCGGATACTAAAAGAATCGCCGCTTTTGGATCTCTGGACCTGTCGAAATCCGAAATCAGCGCGATGTTTGTACATCCGGAATTCCAGAGCCTGGGCCTCGGCCGACGCCTTTTATCCACTCTCGAAGATATTGCAACGCAATCCACCCTGCCCGCGCTTTCCCTCATAGCGACCCTGAATGCAGAGCGATTTTATTCTGCGGCAGGATTTCAGTCGGAGGGGCGCATCAAATGGAAACACCCAACTGGATTCGAGCTAGATTGCGTGCCGATGCACAAGAAGCTATTACAGTAGCCGTTTCGATTGGTTGACGTGGACGTTAGCCATCCAAAACTGAGACCACGGTCGCGATGTCAGCGTAATTCGGCGGTAACCGCGGGCATTCCGAATGCCAGTCGCAGCCATTCATCGCTCTTTCGCAGCATCTTCTCGCGCGCGGCTGAGTCATCCAGGTAATGATCTAGCTGGTCCCAGGTAACAAGCTCGGACTTGACCCCGGCAGCGGCGAGGCTCGAGGCCATTCGTGTCGATTGTTCGATGCTGACATTGCCGTCATGAGCCCCGTGAAACAACAACACCGGAACCTTGATCTTATCGGCGTGTTCGGCCGGAGATCCTTGGCGGATAGTCGGACCGTCGCCGACCTCTTCACTGATGATGGCAAAATCACTTAAGCGCCGATGATCCTCAACCAAGGCCCCAAGATCGGTCACCGCTGCAATTGCGACGATTGCTTTAAAGACGGATAGGCTGACGTCGGATACACTGGGGCGGGCGCCGAAGGCCGCGGCGGCATCAAATGGCTGCGCGCCGTGTGCATTTCCGATGGTGCCAACACTCAAGGTACCGAGAAGGGCCAGCTTTCGAATGGTCATGAGCGCTCCCTGCTAGTTATATTGATCCGAGATTGCCATCCCCTGGGCTCCCGGTATATTTGTGCATATTGTAGCGAACCCACGCCGCGCAATCTAATTGCCGCTCACTCGCCGTCTAACGCGCCACCGGCGCCGGGCGCGGATCCGCGTGGGTTATGTTCAGTTTCCAACCGCTGGGCAGTTTGCGGGTGCTGCCCTCCACTTCTCCCGTCAAGGCGCTCTCGGTGATCTCGATGTCGAGGCGCCCGCTTACTTTTTTGCCAACCCCTGCTCTGCTTCGCGCACCCAGCCGTCTCGGTCCGGACCCGGCGGCAACGCTTGGCTCAACTCGCGCGCGTGCGCATAGGATGCCCGCGCACCGCCGGTATCGCCGTTCTTGGCCTGCGCCTCTGCCACCGCCAATACATTGGGCGGATACGCGGGCGCTGTTGCCGCGGCTCGACGCGCAGCGGCCAAGGCTGCTTCCGCATCGCCCGGTCCTAAGGGCCAGCCCGGCGCTCTCGTGAGCACCAGCGCCTTGACGCGTGCAGGACCCGCGTGATCGTACGCGGGATCCGCTGCGTCCGCGCTGTCGAGCGAGGCCAGCATGGATTTCAGTGCCTCGCTCGCGTGCAATGGATGCGCCCTCGCATCGAGGCCGAGCGCGATCGCACGATAGTAAAGACACGCAGCCGACTGCGGCTCGCGAGCAATGCAAGCCTGAGCATCGAGGGCGGCGTCCTCGGCTAGCTGCTCGCGGATTTTGGGATCAGTCTCCGTGTCGCTGCGCCGTGCGTCGGCCTCAATGGCTGCAACCAGTTCATCAACGGACAAGGAGGAAGGCGCGGTGGCCGGACGCAGCGGGGCCTTGCATGCCACCACACTCACGGCCAATGCGGCCACGAGGATGCAGCGCTTCACGGCTTGGCAGCGTTGCCCGGCAGCTGCGGCAACACAAAACCCTTGAGACGCAGCGCGGATAGCGCAGCGGCACCATCCTTCTCAGTGTTTAATTTCAGAAGCGCTGCCTGAACGGCTTTGGCGCGCGGCGGCGGCAGGCGCGAGTCCACGACATCGATGAGGGCCACGGGCAGCAGTGGGGATTGCAACAGGGTTTTTAACTGCGCGGCGAACGGCAAGCTCGGGAGCGCCGCCGCCTGCGTTTGGTCAAGCAGCGCCACCACCTGTTCACCCGAGGCCACGCGGCGCAACGCGCTCAAAATCTGGCCGGTGGACTCGATCTTTACATTTGTTGACAAATCCCACGCCGCCAATGCCGCGTGCCGCACGAACTCGGGCGCGTAACCCGCGGTGCTCAATATGGTGTATCCGGCGAGCGATGACGCGTCGGTCACGGGTCCCCCAGCCTTGCCCACCAGCGTCCAACGCTCCTGCGTGCCGACGCCGACGACATCCACCTGCACGAGCGGGGACAAATGCAGCCCCGAGCCGTGCTGCACATGAAAGGCATAGGGCACAAAGGTCAGGACCGCATCCTTGTCGTTGAGTTTTGCGCGCCCCCCCTGTTCCGTGGGGTCATAGACGGCGGCCAGACTGTCCGGATTCCAACCGGCCGCAACCGCGGTGGCTTTAGCGAACTGGTCGACGAAAGGCTGCGCGTCCCCCGCGCCGCCCGGATACCCCGGGGCGCAAAACACCAACGTTGCCACTGCAGCCAACATGAGTGTACTCATGGCTACAGGCTATCATTACCGCATCTGGGTCGATAGGCGCTAAGCGATGAGCATGCTGGTCTCACCTCGAATGCTGCAATTATTCTCAAAGGTGCTCAAGGCGCGGTCCGCGATTGTCAGCGCTTTCTTACTCCTCACGCTCTTAGGCATCTACGGCGCGGCGCACATCCCGACCGATTCTTCCATCGACCGCCTGATCGTGTCCGGCGATCCCGTGGCGCAGGCCACCCGGGAGTTCGAGCGCGTGTTTCCCGAGAGCGAACAAGCACTGATCATGCTGGAAGCCCCCGATCCGTTGAGTCCCGCCATGCTGCAAGGCTCCCGTGATCTGGAACTCGCGCTCAACAAAATTCCGAAAGTTCAGGCGCATAGCCTTTTGGCGATTTACTTTCGCGGCAATCCGCCTGCAACCATCACGCCGCAAGACGCCGAGAAGCTGCGCAAATTTGCTACCGGCACAACGCTGTTCCGCCGCGCCGGGCTCATGGGGGATCACTATCTCGGCATTGCGCTCGATCTAAATGTGAATACGCCGGCGGAGCGCGATCAAGCCTTGAAGGCGATAGACGCGCTGGTGCTGCCACTCGATGCGGCGGGCCATCCGTTCACGGCCGTGCGCCGCGTCGGCACGCCGTGGCTCGATGCGTGGCTGGAGCAGCAAACCGGCGCCTCCACACGCAAATTCATGCCGCTGTTCGGCGTATTTCTCGTGACGCTGGTGTTCATCGTTTACCGCTCCTGGCGCGCGCTGGCGGCCATCATTCTCACTCTCGGCTCTACGGTGGCGATGGGAGTAGGACTGGGGGATCTGTTCGGCTGGACGAACAGCGTGGTATCCACCTTGGTGCCCTTGACCATCATGGTCACGACCACCGCCACCCTGGTCTACATTCATTCCCGCTACATCGAGCCGGAAGACGGCGCGAGTCCTCTCGAGCATCATGCGCGCACGCTTGCCAACAAATTTTTGCCATGCACGGCGTCGATGTTCGCCACCGCCGTGGGCTTTGCCGCCCTCGCCGTGTCCGATATTCGCCCCGTACGGGAAATGGGACTGTGGACCTCGGGCGGCCTGATCATCGCGTGGATGACCTGCTTCACGCTGTTTCCGTCGCTGCAGTCGCTGCTGCGCGCACCGCGGAACTGCGGCGCCGTCGCTGAAGGCAAGTGGTTCACCGCTTTGGTGGATGCGCTGGTGCCGGCGACGCGCCGTTACCGCTGGTGGCTCGTGGCGGGCGCCGTCTCGGTCATGCTATGCGGTGCGGCCGCGCTGTTTGGCATTCCCGGCAAGCTCGCGCCATTGCAGCTCGAGACCGACGCGCTCACCTACGTCAATCCGCACGAGCGCGTGGCGCAGGATACGCGCCGCTTCCAAGAATCCAACGGCCTGGACGTCGATGACTTGTGGCTGCAAACACAACCCGGCCATGCCTTGGATCCCGAGTTTCTGCGCAGCGTCGATCAGCTCGCCCAAAAGCTCGAACAGCACCCGGGGACCAACGCCGTGGATGGTCCCACTTCCGTGCTGCGATGGGCGCGATACATTGCCTCCGGTTCCGATCAGCTGCCCGCCTCGCCGCAGGCATGGCAAAAGCTCGCCGCGGACTTGGAGCAGGTTCTCTTGACCGAACCGAGCGCGCGCAACTTTGTGGATGTCGCCAATCTCTCCAGCGTGCGCTTGAGCATCCGCGGCCGCGGCGAACTCTTCGGGCCCGCGGGCGCCATGCGCAAGTTCATTGAGCAGACCTGGGAGGAGGCGCAGGCTAGGGATCCCAACTTTCGCAACGTGCGCGGCCAATTGGCGGGCAAAGGCGTGCTGGCGGGGGACATCACCGAACGATTGCTGCCCACGCTCACCGAAAGTTTTGCGATTACCGCCAGCGTGATCTTTTGCGCGTTTCTCGTCGTGTTTCGCAGTCCGGCGGCGCGGCTCATGACCATGATCCCGTCATTTTTCGCCATACTGTCGGTGTTCATCGTCATGCGCGTCGCGCACATTCCCCTCAACATCGCCACCATTCTGATCGGCTCCACCGTGCTCGGCGCCACCGAGAACGACCAGGTGCATTTTTTCTATCATCTTCAGGAAGGCCGTTCCACCGGCAGCACGGGCAGCGCGCTCAAACACGCCATGCTCACCGCCGGGCGCCCGATATTCTTCGCCACGCTCATCAACACCAGCGGCTTTCTCGCACTGTCGCTCTCGGACTTGCCGCCTATGCGCCAGTTCGGCATCGTGGCCGCATCGGCGTTCGTCTTGGCTTTGATTGCCGACTTCACGGCATTGCCTGGCGCTCTGTGGATATTGAGCCGCGACAGCAGGCTCAAGGTAGGGCCCGCCGTTTAAGGGCGTGAGGATTTTCCCGCAAACATCTGTACCGTGGCTCGATGCCGCTTGCCCCGAGGCAAGCGATAGGTCGCACGGATGCCTTCGTGCGACACCAGCTCCAGGGGCCTTAGAAAATCCAGGCCCGGCCGATGAATGGCCCAGCACGCGATCTCATGCCCGCCGGCGAGTAGCAGTGCCCGCCATACCTGCGCCTTGCCTTGCGGCGCGTCGAGCCCGGGGTCGACGGGGTTCTTGCGAATCTGCTCGGTGGGAATCGAGAATTCCGGGAGCAGGCTGCGAATATCGAAGGCTGTTTCGTTTTTTTCCTTCGCGGCAGCCAGTTCCACCATGATGTTGAGCGAGCCCAAAAAAAGCGTCTCCGGCCAATCCGCCGGCGCTTGCGCCAGATCCTTGCGTCCAGGCAGGACATGGCGAGCGCATTCGCCCTTGCCATCCACAATATGTCCAATCCACTGCACTTGGTCGGTCATTTCGTAGCTCGCATACGCTCATCCCGAGAATTTCGAGCGCCGAATTTACTACGAATTTGATTTTCGCGCTCGCGCGGGCCGATCGAACGCTTTGCGTAACTCGCCCTTGGCGTTTTCGAGCACGCGCCGTCGCTGCGCGCTCAAGCCTTTCCCCGCGCGATTGATTTCAAAATTCAACATTGACATGGCGGATCGAAACGGGCTGGACTTGCGGCGGTGACTTGCTTCGGCGGATTTCTTCAAGACTGCGCAATGCCACGCGCACTGCGGCCTGTGAATACTCCCGGCTTAAGATCGAGCGCGTCGCTGCGCTTCGCCACCTCGGCGGACCATTTGCGCTTGAGTGTAGGTGCCGCTTTTACAGTCCGTTTTCGCTTTGCCCATTTTCGTTTTGCCATGTTGCGCTCACCGGACAGTTCAATGGGCCCAACTTTGGTAGCACACACCGAGCTTCATGCTCGGTGCAGCTACTTAACTCATCCTTAGACTTAACTCATCCTTAGACCACTGCTACGCTAGCGCTGGGAATCCGGCGTCGGGCGCTGGGACGGAGGAGTTGTATTCGGCGTCGTGTTGGGTGTGTCGGGCGATCCCGGCGGTGACGTCGATGAGGGCCCAGGGGTCGGCGTGTCTGTCGCGTTGGGCGTTGCCGGCGACATGGGACGCGGATTCTGTTGCTGCGAGCAACCTATGGCAATCAAGCTGACTGCCACGGCGGCAATCGGTAATTTCTTCGAGGTCATACGCTTTCTCCGCACTTAGGGGTTGTTCATAGTGGGGGCCTCGGCGTGCGAGGGATGTCGACCGGAAGTTCAAATCCTTGTAATCCATCTCTGACAGGGGCGGCAGGCGGAGCGCTTCCCTAGCCGGAAATCAAACTTGGCAGCTAAAATCGCCGCTTAATTGAATCCGTCCCGCCAACGGTACGAATTCGATCAGCCCATGCTTCGCTTGCGAGGGCGCAAAAAAAATGTC
>JAQGOD010000511.1 GCA_028293775.1 Gammaproteobacteria bacterium | reverse complement strand
AGCGATGAGTTTTCTCTCGTCGACGCAAGCATTGCACCAATCCTTTGGCGTCTGCGTTCCTACGGCATCGAGCTCCCCGCGCAGGCGGCGCCGATCGTCAAATACATGAATGCGATTTTCGCGCGCTCGACTTTCCGGGCCTGCTTGAGCCCGGCCGAAAAGGACATGCGGCATTGAAGCCACGGCGTCCCTACCTGCTGCGAGCGCTGCACGAGTGGATATCCGATAGCGGCGAGACTCCGCACATCGTGGTCGATGCGGCGGCGGAGGGCGTGACGGTCCCGCGCCAGTATGTGAAGGACGGGAAGATCGTGCTCAACGTCAGTTTTTCTGCCACCCAGATGCTCAAGCTGGGCAATGATTTCGTGAGCTTCGAAGCGCGCTTCGGCGGCGTAGGGTTCGCGGTGCAGGTTCCCGTGCGCGCGATTCTCGGCATCTACGCCCGTGAAACCGGTCAGGGAATGATTTTTCCGGAGGGCGATGCGGACCCCGATCCCACCGACAGCCCACCGGCCAGCCCGACCACCAAGCCCAGTACGGCCGCGCCGAAGCGGCCAAAATTGCAGGTAGTGAAATAAGCGACGACTAATCGGCGCGAAAGGCATCTCTTACCCAATCGATGCGGTGCGCGCCGTCCGGCAGGCCGGCCACCGCAATGACATCGAAACGTACGGCAAAGCCGCGCCACCGCGCTCTAGTCTGCAGAAAAAATCGAGCGGCGCGGATGATTTTGCGCCTTTTCGCCCAGGTGATCGAGCCCAAGGCTCCGCCAAATTCCAAATGCCGGCGCTGCCTCACTTCGACGATGGCCAGCAGGCCCGCATCGAGACACAGCAGATCGATCTCACCGGCCTTACAGCGCAAATTGCGCGCCAAAATTTTGAGTCCGCGCGCTTGCAAATATGCGGCGGCGAGTTCTTCCGCGGCGGCCCCGCGCTGCAAGTGCAGAACGCTCATAAAGCATGATGATGCGGCGCCCATGATCTCGCAGCGGCTAAATCGCGCGCATTCGTGCAATTACTTCTTGGTGATTTTCCAAGTCCCCGCCGCCATGGGAGGGCCCTCGGGCCGATCCTTGGCACCCAAGGACCAATCGCCGTCCGCGCCTCGAACCGTGAAGTTTCCCTTCAAGTTGATCTGCGACTGTCCGTCGGGCGGCTCGTACGCCGCCGAAAAACTTTCTCCCCTGAACTCGGCGCTTTTCAATTTGGCGGTGTAGTCCGAATTTGCGCCGCCGTCTTGACTCACCGCGATGGAACCGGTGACCTTGCCTTCGGCACTGCGCGCCAGCGTGAGTTCAAAATGACCGGAGGCATCACCGCCCATCCACGTGCCTGCCCAAGTGCCTAGATATTGATCACCATCGGCGGCAACAGCCGGCGCCGTGTGCGCGGCCATAAAAAAAACTGCGAGCAGCGAGAAGATAGTTTTGGATAGTTGCATGACCGAAGGATGGAGCCGCTCTAGCGAGTGCGTCAAGCGGAGTCAATTGCATATGTCAAATCCATAAAAAAAGTACCGGCGGTCACAGCACTGCAGTATTCTGTGCGCATAGTCTCGATTCTGAACAAAACTTAAAATTCTCAATTAGGGGTGTTTATGCGAAATCTGAGAAAGCTGCGGATTGCGGCTGCCGCGATATTTGCCGCTGCGCTTGCCGTGGGTACCTCGAGCGCGATGGCACAGCAAGCAACAGCAAGCCGATTCAAACCGCTGGCGGACTCAGGGGCCACCCTCGACCGGCAACCTTTGTCGGTGCTCAGCAAGGAAAGAGTTCAAGTCGTGGTGGTCATGAGCGCTCCTTCGGTCGCTGAGGTTCGCGCGAACGCGCCCGGACACCAGATCAGCGAGCAGGATCACGAGGCCATCCATACGCAAGTCGCGAAACAGCATGCGGCTCTGGAACCCGCCCTAGCGTCGCGCGGCGGCAAAGTGCTCGCGCGCTATCACGACGCGATGAACGGCGTGAAGGTGGAAATCGAGCGCGGCGAAATCGCAGGACTCGCGAGTTTGCCCGGCGTCGTCCAAGTCGCGGGCGTGCCCAAGTACGACATGCTGAATAGCGTCAGCGTGCCCTTTATCGGCGCGCCGGCAGTCTGGCAAGGCATTCCAGGATTCCGCGGCGAGCACATCAAGATCGCCGTCATCGACACAGGAGTGGACTACACGCATGCCAACTTCGGCGGCCCCGGTACGCCGGCGGCGTTCGCCGCAGCCGCTGCGACCAGCATGGCGCCCGCGGATCCCACAATGTTCGGACCGACTGCGCCCAAAGTGAAAGGTGGCACGGATCTCGTCGGCGACGATTACGATGCAGCCGCACCTGCAGGCTCACCCAAGCTTATTCCGCACCCGGATCCGAATCCGCTCGACTGCAACGGACATGGTAGCCACACTTCGGGCACCGCGGCCGGCTTCGGCGTCACCAACGGCGGCGCGACCTATCACGGTCCCTACAACGAAGCGGCCTATGCCGCCGGCTTCGGCATCGGTCCCGGTGTAGCGCCGCTGGCGGATCTGTATATGGTTCGAGTTTTCGGCTGCACCGGTTCGACCAATGTCGTCGGCGAGGCGCTTGATTGGGCCGTGCACAACAACATGGACGTGGTCAGCATGTCGCTCGGCTCGCCCTACGGATCGGCCACGAGTGCCGACGCAATCGCTTCCGATAACGCGTCAAAGGCCGGCATCATCGTGGTTGCGGCGGCCGGCAATAACGGGCCCGCACCCTATATCACGGGAAGCCCCGCCTCCGGATCGCGTGTCATCAGCGTAGCAGCCATGAACGCGCGCCCATTCCTCGCCAACGGCGTTCATATCGCATTCTCCTCGGGACAGGGTGTCAATGGCGTCGAGGCCAATGCGCTACCGCTTCCGAGCGGCCCCGTGCCGTCCGCCATTCTCAAATCGGGGAGTGCGCTGAGCTTGGGCTGCGCTCAAAGCGACTACCCCGCCGGCGGAACTCCGGGTGCCCTGGTTATTGTCTCTCGCGGCACCTGCTCCTTCAGCTCGAAAGCGATTCTTGCGGCAACGAACGGCGCTGTTGCGATCGGCGTGGTCAACAATGCCCCGGGGTTTTTCAGTCCTGCGATACCCGGTGTCACCATTCCATTCATCGAGCTGCAGCCGAGCGATACGGCTACGCTGCTCGCCGTGCCTTCGACGGCAACTGCCACCATCGTGTCGGCGAATGTGCCGGATACCACCTTCAGAACAGCGGCGTCCTTCTCGTCGGGCGGCCCTCGCTCGGGCGATGGCTCGTTGAAACCCGATGTGAGCGCGCCTGGCGTGAACGTTTTCTCGACCGACATCGGCACGGGAACCGGAGGACTGTTTGAGTCCGGCACGTCCATGGCGACTCCGCATGTCGCCGGTGTCGCGGCATTGGCGGTTCAGGCGCATAAGGATTGGAAAGAGCCGGGGCTACGCGCCGCCGTCGTCCAGACCGCATCGCCGAGCGCGCTGCTCGACTTTTCACCCCGCATCGAAGGCTCGGGACTGGTGCAAGCGGTGGGAGCGACTGCCACCAGCGTCACGGCGCAAGCCGGCGATGGAGGTGATGAGCGAGGCGGCAATTTAGGACTGTTGTCCTTCGGGGTCGCCGAGCTGACGCGGGATTTCAACGAGGACCGTGAACTCGTCATCGTCGATCACGGCAAATTGCCCGCGACCTTCACGGCAACCGCGACCTCTTCTGCCGGCGTGCCGCATACGGTCAAACTGTCCAGTTCAACCGTATCAGTTCGTGGTCATGACGCCACTGAGCTGCGCATGACCTTGAATGTTCCGGCCGCGACGGCCGGGGCCACTCACGATGGCTCGGGGACTGTTCAGTTCACGGACGCGTCGGGAGTCATCTCCCTCACCCCACAAGGGTCGGCGAACAACGGCGTCGCGCTGAATCTGCCGTACTACGTCGTGACCCGAGCACGGTCCAATGTCGACGCGGCCTTGCGCGGCGAGAAGAATCCCAGCATTCGGCTCACTAACCGCAACGGCGCGATCACGGGCTTTGGCGATTTCTATGCCTGGGGCCTTAAAAATCCGAAGACGGGCACCATCTCAACGTCCTTCGAACCGCGCGCCGTCGGCGTGCAGAGCTATCCGTTCTCGACCACAGACAACCTCCTGGTGTTCGCTGTAAACACGTACGGTCGTTTCTCCAATCCTGCGTCCGGCGAGTACGACATTTATCTCGACGTGAACGGGGATGGGGTCTATGACCTCGTGCTGTTCTCAGCCGATGTCGGATCCGTGACGGCGGGAAGCGCCAACGGCCAGATCGGAA
>JAQGOD010000478.1 GCA_028293775.1 Gammaproteobacteria bacterium | reverse complement strand
CGAGTTTCCCTGGGATGACATGCAGGCGTATTGGAAGCGATCGCCGCTGGCGTACGTCGGCAATGTGAAGACGCCGACCATGCTGATGACGGGCGAGGTGGACTACCGCACGCCGTCAAGCGAAGCCGAACAATTCTATCAAGCCTTGAAACTTCGCAAAGTCGATACGGCGCTGGTGCGTGTTCCCAATGCTTCCCATGATATTTCGGCGCGGCCGAGCCTGTTGATCGGCAAGACGGCTTACGTGCTGGCCTGGTTCAAGGCGCACGACATACAGGGGCCTTGAGGCTACCGGCGGCGACCGCCGGCGAGCTTTGCGTGCTCTGCGACGTGTGAATGGCGAGCGAACGCCATTCCCGCTCGAATTCCGCCAGGCTCAACAGATTCATGGCGGGCACTGCGCCTCGAGCCGCAATCGGCGCATAGCCGCCGACGCGGAGCAGCTTTTTAGCGAGCACCACCGCGGCTGTTGCCGGAATCTGCGCCCCGTCTCCCCGCTCCGCGACGAGGGTCCAGGTGCAGCTTTGCGGCCGGCCGTTGATGTCGCGGCCGCGCACCAGCACATGCATCGCGCCGTTATCGCTGCCAAAGCCGTCAAACCACGCCGCCAGACCCTGAAGGAGCACCGCATGGCGAGGCAGGTCGCGGATCAGTCCCATGCGCACCAGGTATCCGAGGAAAGACAGCGCGTGGTGCACGACAGCGACCTCGTAGCCGGCGCGCACGGCAAGCCGCTTAAGCTTCGGGTATGCGGCCGGCAGCAGGAACGTGTCGGGAACATCGATCAGCGATAAGCCGCGCGCGCCCACGGGAGATGGATATCGATGGCGCGTGGTAGCTCCCCAACCGTGCGCGCGCGAAAGCGCCGATTCACGCCAGATCGGAATCGGCCGGCCCACGTATCCCAGCACGGAACGGATGGTGGCGAGTCCCCGCGGACCTGAGCAGCCCGGCGCGATGCCGATCTCGATTTCTTCGATCGCGGAAAATGCGCTTTCCAGATGCTTGATGACCGCAGAGGAAAGGGCCGGAAGGGTGGAGGCGCCGCTGATGACCAGCGCATCGTTTTGTAGGGCCAGCGTATTCAAGAGCCCCACGTTCTCGACAAATCCTCGCCCATCCGCCAAGTCGATGTAGTGGATGCCTTGGATGGCGCACGCCCTGGCGAGCGTTCGATCCCGGCACTGAAAGGGCCATACCGTGTCGATCAGGACGGCCGGGTTCAATTCCTCGAGTCGTGCCCCAGTCAGGTCATGGGCGTCGATGGCGAGTGTGGACATACCCGCTCTTTGCCCGGCGACACGGGCCGGTACGCTTCGCCCTGCCGCTATGATGGCCAGACCGGGCGTTTGCGAAAGTGCATGGGTTATCCGTCGGCCGAATGTGCCGAACGCACCGAGGATGAGAACCGCTGATTTGCTCAATCCGGCAAATACCGGTGCGCTTCGCCGGGAAGCGGCACGTAGCAACTCTGGAGGCGGCCGAACCATGCATAACGGTTGCGTGCGATGAGGCGATACACCCAATCGCGAATCGACCGCGGCACGATGCGAGCCGCGGCAGCGAGCGGCTTGTAAATGCCGCCCACGTCCCGCGCGATGACCAGGCACGCCTCCGACTCGCTGTAGCATCGACCCTGGTACAGCACGAGGAAGCTCGCCGGTGCCTGCGGCGAAATTCCGGCGCGGGTGAGTGCGGCGGCGCCACGTTCCGATTGCATGGCCAGGAAGCGCCAATGAGCGCGCTTATCGTGACGCACGATCCACTTGAGGCCTGCGCAGCACAGCACGCACACGGCGTCGAATACGACCGTCGGCGGCTCGAGATGATCGCTCATGCGTTCACCACGTCGAGTTCGCCAACGTAGTGCACGATGAGCCCAATTCCAGGAAGTGCGGCACGCACGTTGAAGTAGTAGCGGTTGCCGCGGTGAGATTCGCTGGCATCAATGCCCTTGAGCCACGATTGCGGCCAAGACACGCCTAAGGTGCGCCCGGCAACCGCGGTCCAGCGAATCGAGCCGCCTTCCAGCGAGAATTTAAATCGCAGCCGCGTGAGGCCGACGGTCTCATCGACGCAATCTCCCGCCCGGCGCAAGCTTGAGCGCATGGGCGGAGCGGTTCCGAAATAACGTGTCCAGCGTTCCCGCCTTGCGCCGTGCGTGTTTTCCAGCAGTACTCGGACCGGACCATTGTGCTGATCCGGCGGCAGGCCGCTCGCCCATCCAAATAGACGCGACATCAAACCCCGCCCGCGCACGACGGTGGCTCTTCCGACGAGCGTCACGGGCCGACGCTCATGGACCGCGCGAATGGCTGGGGCGAGGGAGTTCCATTGCGCAGACATCAGCGCCTGACACAAGGAGCCGCTCCTGATGTCACCCTCCACTGCAGCCGAGGCAAATTCAGTGGTCATGGGGAACCTCCTTCGAAAAATGCAACCTGATCGATGATGTGTCCTGCCCAAGCGTGCTCGACGCTCAAAGAAAAGCTGAATCGGCCGAGCGACTCCTCGCGGTGAACGACCTCGATCACGCCCGGCGTCATCCACAGGGGAAGGGATAGTTCGATTCCAAAGCAGCGCAGGAAATAGCCGGCGCTTCTGAAGACCAGTGCTCGTTCGCGCACACTAAGCTTGAGCCGCATGCCGACACCGCAGCCCACCATTTCCTCAAGGCCCGTCGCGCCGCCGAATCGCTTGGTGCTCTGGATCACTTGCGGCAAGCCGTGAGCGCGATCGTATATGCGTGTCCATGCCTGCCCGCCCAAACGCTCGCATCCGGTCACCAGCACCGACACCGCCGTGCGTTCACTCCTTTCGAGCGGCAACGGAGAACCGACGATCCTCGCTACCTGGGCCAGCAGCCAACCCGTCCGGCTCAAGTGGGTATGCGCCACCTCGCCGAGGTAAATCACACGCTCGCCATCGCTCAAA
>JAQGOD010000476.1 GCA_028293775.1 Gammaproteobacteria bacterium | reverse complement strand
GCGCAGCGCGCGCATCGAGGCATGCGTCACCTCGAACGGGCGTTGGAATTCCAAAGGGATTTTCAGCAGCCAATTAAAGCCGTAGGAATCGCTCGCCTGGCGCCGATAGTCGCGCACTTCGGCCATGCCCTGCACCATGGCGCGCGCGACACCGGCCGGATCATCGATAATGACCTTATAGCGTGCCTGCGCGGCGGGCCCCAGCGTCGCACCGATGAAGTCGTGGATCTGCGCAAAATACTCCGCGCTGTCGGCAGGACCCGTGAACACCACGGGGAAAGGCATTTTCTGGTTGGCGGGCTCGAGCAAGATACCGAGCAAGTACAGAATCTCTTCGGCCGTTCCGGCGCCGCCCGGGAAGATAACGATGCCGTGGCCCAAGCGGACGAAGGCCTCGAGGCGTTTTTCGATATCCGGCATGATGACCAATTGGCTCACGATGGGATTGGGCGGCTCCGCGGCAATGATGCCCGGCTCCGTTATCCCCAGGTAGCGCCCATCGGTGATGCGCTGCTTGGAGTGCCCGATCGTGGCTCCTTTCATGGGGCCCTTCATGGCCCCGGGGCCGCATCCCGTGCATACATCCAGGCTGCGCAGTCCCAGCTCATATCCGACCTTTTTCGTATAGTCGTACTCGAAGCGCCGAATCGAATGTCCACCCCAGCAGACAACCAGATTGGGCCGAACCTGCAATTCCAAGACCCGCGCGTTGCGCAGGATGTGAAATACCGCATTGGTGATGCTAGCCGAGGAATTTAGGTCGAAACGACCGCTCTCCATGATCTCGTTGGAAATGAACACCACATCGCGAAGCACCGCGAACAAGTGGTCCTTCAAGCCCCGAATCATCACGCCGTCGACAAAGGCCGCCGCCGGGGCGTTCTTGATTTCTAGTTTGATGCCCCAGGCCTGGCGCACGATGCGCAGATCGAAGTCCTTGTACTTTTCGAATATCACCCGGGCATCGTCGATCTCGCTGCCGGAGTTAAGCACCGCCAGCGCGCACTTTCGAAAAAGGGGATACAGGCCACCCTGGCCTGAATCGAGCAACTTCGCGATTTCTTGCTGCGAAAGGTGTTCCAGGCTTCCCTTCGGCGCCACCCGCGCATCGACCATGTCAGACGATAGAATCGAAGCTTCCACGCAGCACCTGATCCTTAGGGGTAAATCTCGATCGGAATATTGTCCTGCGTACGCATCCAGACTTCGACCATGTCGGAATTCGACAGCGCGATGCAGCCGTCGGTCCAGTCGTTCGACTCATAATATGCCGCGGGGTGGTGGGGCGAGTTCGGGTAGCCGTGAATCATGATCGAGCCGCCGGGCGCCCAGCCGCGCTTATGCGCACGCTGCTCGTCCTCTTTATTTGGGTAAGACACTTGGATGGCCAGAAAAAAATCGCTGCGCGTATTGCGGCGCGAAAGAAAGTATCGGCCTTCGGGCGTTTTGAAATCGCGTTCCCGCTCCTTGTGTCCTACCGGATTGAGTCCCAACGCGACTTTGTAAGTCCCCAAAAGACGCTCCCCGTTGTAGAGATAGAGCCTGTGCTGGGCTTTGTGGACCACCACGCGATCGGCCAAGGCTGGGTCTGCCATGACGGTGCGGCTCCAGCCCGCAGTCGTCGCCAGCATCAGACATATCAACAGGGTTGTTGCAGGATAACGGCCAAATCGCTTAATCATTGCCAAAAGTATACCTGGTAGCGGCAACTCGATAATCGGCTCTAGCTCACGTCCCGCTATACTGCGAGTCATGCGTCTGTCATGGATCCCTGGAAGTTTACTCATCGCGCTGCTGAGCGCGTGCGCGGGCCAGGCGTCCGACAAGCCCGTTGAATACTTGGACGATCGCACCGCCATGACCGTGGGTTCCTTGAAGGAACCGATCGAGTTGTTGCCTACCGCTCATCAGGGTGGCGTGCGGGTGCTTAACAGCGTGCGAAATAGGGTCAGTTTTGCCTATTTGGGCCCCGTGGAATGGGATCGGAGCGGGACAATCGTGTACGGCTTGTGGGTACACATTGCGCCCGGCAACGATAGCCCCATCGCGGATATCAGGTCTTCCGCCGCATTGACTCTCATTCTCGACAGTGGTCCGCGGGTTCTCACGCCCATCGATGCGCCTCAGCTGGGCAGAGGCCCCTACCAACCCGTAGCCTCCTGGGGCCAGACCGCCTACTTCGAATTGACCGTAGAAGTGCTCAAGCAAATGGCCGCGAGCCAGAAGTTGCAGCTGGATGTTCGCGGCGCGGACAATTCAGTCGTGAACTTCGCCGCCGGCGGCGAGGCGCATCAGGCCTTGACCGGGTACCTGCATTCTCGCGGTGTCACTGGCGATTGATCGCTTCGACCCGCGGTAAAGCGATAGCAGTCCCCGGCCGTACATCGCCGAAATCCACATCGGGGTTGTATTCGGCAACCAGCCATACCGGCATATCCGCGTGCTGTTGCGCGATGATCCATAGGGAGTCGCCGCGCTTGATCACGTAGTTCTCCGTGCCCGAGATGCGGTGAGCGGCGAAAAAGCTTTCCTGCAATTGCCGATGGTACTCGCGCCGTGCTGCTTCGAATTGCGCGGCGCTTACGCGAGACAAATCCAATTTCACTTTGTGCCCGAGAGTCACCATGGCATTCTTGTGCAGCTTGTTGAGCGCAAGCAGCGACTGCGAACCGACTTTGGACCAGTCTGCAAAGTGTCCCAGCGTTTCCGCCGCCTGTACGACCACGGTATTGCCCGGGCCGACGCCGTAGTCAGTGGTGTCGGCATTGCCGGTCGGCGACGCCGCCGGCAGCAGCGCCGCGCTCTCAGCTTGCCGCTCGGAGACCGGTTCTTTGGGCGGCGGCGGCAGCTTCGCCACGGTCGGAACGGCCGGCGCTAGGGCATCCGCCGCAGCGGCGCTCGTCACGGCGGCACTGGGTGCTGCGGCGGTCTTCGCAGCGGGTGGCTGCGGCGCAGCGGCGACGCCCGGCGTGGCAGCAGCAATGGCTTGCGTCTCGGCACTGTCGGCGCGCGATGCCGGCAGGGGTATGTGAACGATCTCACCGCGCTCCACGGGTCGTGCGCCGTTCCAGCCGTTCACGGCGAGCAGCCGATTGACCGTAACGCCGCTGGCCGCTGCAACGCCGGCCAGGCTCTCACCGCGTCGCATTCGATGCGCGCCGTCGTTTCGTTGCGCGAGGTAGCGCTCCGCCGGCGACAGCCGCGCCCAGGCCGCGACGATGTCGGCAGGCTGGGGCGAGCCCGGCACGCGCAGAGCGTATCCGCGCGGCACGAAGCGTGATTTGCTCCAAATCGGCGGACGCAGCGCGGGGTTCAACACCTTGAGCGCCCCCAAATCCGCCTTGAACGCTTTGCCAACCGCATCGATGGCGATGTAGTCAGGCACCGTGACGAGGGTGCTGGGCGCGTCTGGAAGGTGCGTCAAGGGGCCGAAATATTTCTCGGCGTTGCGATCGACCTCGAGCGCCGCGAGGAACGCCACATAAAAATTGCGCGAGGCAAATCCGAATGTGGCGCCCTGATAGCGCTTGACGATTACGGCGATGTTGCTGGTCCCCAAATCGTCCTGAGCGCGCCGCAATCCCCCCGGCCCGTGGTTGTAAGCTGTGACGGCCAGCGGCCAGCTACCCAGCAGGCGGTAGTTATAGAGCATGAGATTCGCCGCCGCCTCGGTCGCGCTATAAGGGTCCAAGCGTTGATCGACCAGGCTATCGACGCGCATGTAGCGCTTGGCCGTTCCCGGCATGAATTGCCACAGGCCGGCGGCGCCGACGCGGGAATAGGCCGCCGGGTTGAACGATGACTCGACGTGAGGCAGCGCGCCTATTTCGGCAGGTACTCCGCGGTCGGCGAGGACACGCGAAATATTCGCCTCATAGGCTTGGGCCCGGATCAAGCCTTCATGAAAGCGATCGGCCTGTCCAAGCTGAAAGCGAATCCTCTCGATGGCATCGCGAAATTGCGCCGGCGTCGCCTTTTCGCCGAATGTATGCAGAATGCGCCGCTCATGCGCCGTGAGGTTTTCGGTATTGCCGGCGGCAAACCGGCGCAACAATTCCGCGTAGCGTGCCTTGGCCTGCATAACCGTATGCTCGCGCTGGCGCGGCGAGTCCGCCGGATCGAATCGCAGCACCTCGTACACCAATCCGAGATTCCAGTCATCGTGCAGCAGGCCTTGGTCAGTGGTGACCTCGGTATACACGCGAATCCAGAAACGCACGTCGGCCTCGAGTTCAGGCGGGTGCGCGAACGGGCCTGAGTCCGGGGCTTGCGCGCCGGCTGAAAAGCATCCGATGGAGACCGCCAGGACAATCGCCGGCAGCAGTATTCGACGTGTGAAGTTCATTTCGCGCAGAATCAAAGGGGCCCGGATAATAACAGTGGAGTGCCGCGAGTGCGCAAGAAGCGAGGTCCGAGAGCGACGTGAAGTTAACCATTCGTCCGCTGACGCCGAGTCTATGGCCGTCGGGTGGTGCCAACTGACGCCGCGAGACAATTTGCCGTGGTTGGATCGTTTCCTGTCTGTATGTGCGTACCGGCATAGCTGCGGCGCTGAAGGCGGCCAAGCCCCCGCCACTCATGCGCTACGAGTTGGGGGACTTTTCGCCGGCCGAAACAGCAGACCGAACAGCAAAAAGATCCCGAGTGCCGCACTCGCCGGAATGATCCAAATTGCGTGCCAATCGTGCCTCACCTGCAGACAGGCATGCGCAGCGGCTGCGGCGTCGCTGCAAGCCGAATCGCTGGTGGCATAGCGGTTCACGATGGCGCCGGAGACGAAAGCGCCGACGAAGTAGCCTAAGCCGTTGGTGACGAAATTGATCAGGCCTTGCGCGGCGGCGCGTATCTTTTCGCCGGCGCGCTGATCGGTATAGACCTGGCCGCCCACAAAGAAAAAGTCATAACAAACGCCGTGCAATAAAATTCCCGCGTAGATCAGCCACATGCCGCTTCCCGCATCGCCGTTGGCGAAGGCGAAATAGCGCAATCCCCATGCCAGCATCCCCACCAGCATGATCACCTTGATGCCGAAGGTACGCAGTAAGTACGCCAGTGCCAGCATGAACGCCACTTCGGAGATCTGTCCGAAGGTCTGGATGAATGCGGCCTCGGGCACTTTGATCTCATTCAGAAACGGGTTGGCAAAGGTGTAGTAGAACTGCAAGGGAATGCACAAGAGGAATGATCCGACCACAAATATCAAGAAGTCGCTTTTCTTCAGCAGTTGCAATGCGTCCAGTCCCAAGGCGTCGCGCAGCCTGAAGGGCGCATGCGTCGCTTGCGGCGGTGTGTGCGGCAAAAAAAGCGCGTAGGCGGCCATGATCAGCGAGGCGCCGGCCGCGATTTTAAGCGGCGTCACCAGCGCATCAGCGTGCAAGCTCTTGCCGATGAGTATCCCTGCCGCAATCCACCCCAACGTGCCGAGCACTCGAACGTAGGGAAAGCTGCTGGATTCCTTTAAGTGATGAAAGGCGATGGAATTCGTCAACGACAATGTCGGCATGTAGCACAAGGCATAGAGGATCAGCAGCGGATAGAAAGTGGCGAACGATGTCTGCCTCGATACGACCCACATGAGGCCCGCGCCTAAAAAATGCAGCGCCGCCAGCAGCTTTTCGCTGGCGAACCAGCGGTCAGCGACGATTCCGATAAAGAAGGGCGACACCAACGCGCCGATGGCCGTCGCTCCATACGCGAGGCCAATCTGCGCATCGGTGAAGTGCAAGGTTTGGCCGAGGTAGGTGCCCATGGTGACAAACCACACGCCCCAGATGAAATATTCCAAGAACATCATCAGCGCGAGACGCGCCGGCGCCAGAGTTGTGATCACGGCAGCTCGCGGATGCGGATGTGGCGCAGCGCCAATGATCCGGGATGATCTCCTTGAATGCCGATGACGCCTGCCTTTGCCAAGCCATAGTTCGGGTATTTCGAGAACTTGCTGGCCGCAACCTTCGCCTTCCACTCCGGGCTGCCTAAGTCGTATTCGACTACTTTCTGGTCATTCAACCAGTGCTCGACATGATTGCCCTTGACGAGGATGCGGGTCTTGTTCCACTCGCCGAATGGCTTCACCACGCCGGCGGGTGCGGCGTAAAGGCCATAGGCCGACGCTGCGGAAGTCAATGGGTTGCGGCCATCGGGCGCATTGGCATCGTCAAGCAGCTGATACTCCGGGGCGCTCCAGTAAATCTCATCGTATTCACGGGTGCCGCGATAAAAGACGCCGCTATTGCCCGCTTTGCCGATGCTCCATTCGAGTTCGAGCTCGAAGTCGCGGAACGGCTCGCGCGTCACGAGATCCTCGACGTTCCCCTCCTTCGAAAGCGTCGCGTCGACGACGTGCCAGCCCTTCGGCATGTCCTCCGATCGCCAACCGCGAAAGGTATTGAGCAGTTTGCCGTCGAATAGCGTCTGCCACTTGCCGGTCGCGCTGTCGCCGGCCCGCGCATCCTCCGAACCTGCCATAGCTGCCCCGCTGATGCCTGTGCCGATAAAGCTTGCCAGAACCACCAACCCAACGAACAGCGTAGTCTTGATTCTTGTCTTGTACATTTTTTTTACTTCCCCTTCCATTCGCCGCGTGCCACCGCCGGCACATACGATTCGAGGCCGGGCGGCGGGTAATCAAGTGTCTTGCCGAGCTCGGCGCTTTGGTATG
>JAQGOD010000462.1 GCA_028293775.1 Gammaproteobacteria bacterium | reverse complement strand
CAAAAGATCAGCACGCGGCGCATCCTTGCGGACGTAGCCAATAGCGCCAGCCAGGAAAGATTCGCGGATGCACTCCAGGGAGTCATGCGCCGTCAACACCAGGACTCGGGTGGTCGGGCACTCTCCGCACAGCTTGCGTACGGCGAGACCGCCGGGGCAACCTGGCATGGTCAGATCGCAGATCGCCAAATCGGGCTGCAAGCTGCGGACTAGTTCGACGCCGCGTTCCACATCACCGGCATCGCCGACGATGCGCAAATCGCTTTCCAAGGACAGCAGTGCCGATAGGCCCTCTCGCACAATCGGATGATCATCGATGAGGATCAGGCGAAGAACTCTGGACTCGCGCTTTAAATAGCCCGGCCAAATGGCATCCGAGATTTCTTGATTTAGCTCGCTCATGTGTGGATAGCGTACTTGACGGTCATCACGTCAACAAGCTGAAGCGTCACTCCGCTGATATTGTTATGACAAACCCTCTCACCTAAGCCACATATTCTACGCCGCAATAGACGCCGGCACTAAGCATTTTGTGATGAATTACACGGTATGCAGCGATGAATTACACCGTATGCAGTGATGTCCCACCTTGTAACTCTCCCATCGCTCCGTTACATACCTGCACCAAACAGCATGCGCGTACGCAAATCCAAGTCCTCCCAAGACAAACATAAGGCCATATCGATTGACTCCGGCCATCTTGAAGGCCCGTGGCAGGGGCACTTCCCGGTAACCTGCGTCGCCATGATGTCGCTACTGGACCGCGCCGCCGCGGGAGAGGAAAAATTCTCGCCGGCGGAGCGGGTGTTGTTCGTGGCCTGCGAGTTCTGGTCTGCTCTCAATGCCGTCGAACTCGAGGCTTATTTCGATCTGAAGGCGGAAGATCCGACGCGGGATGCGCGCGTGGCTCTTAGGATCGTGGGCGCGGTGAAATTGGCCGATATGCTGGACCGAGGGGTGTTGGGTCCGGCGGGCGGCCGGGCCAGCGTCAGGCGCCGGCGCAGGGTACTGGAGTTGCAGGCCGACTTTCGGGGTATCACCGAGCCGGTAGACTTATTGCTCGCGCGTTTCGCGTGGCGGCAGATGACGGCGCAACGCCGCGCCCCGAATCCTCAATTTTCTGCGCCGCCGGAGGCGATAGGAATCAATCAAGCTACCGTCTAACGAAGGCGGAATGCGACTTACGTCACATTTGGCCTAGTGCAAGGCGTTGCCGGACCCCAATACCTGCTCCACGGCGCGAACCAATTCCGCCGATTCAAATGGCTTGCTCAAGACATAGTGCGCACCGGCGCGCTCGGCGGCCGCCAGGTATGCGGTGGTTGTGATGGCATTGGGTTTGTAGGAGTCCACTCCGAAGTTGCCGCCGCCCGAAATCGCGATAATTCGCACCTCGGGAAAATCCTTGAGGATAGTCCTAATGGCCTCCACGCCGTTCACCTTGGGCATGATGATGTCGGTGATGACCACGTGCACCGGCTGGCGATTGAGTTGATTTACGGCCTCCACGGCGTCCGCACTGGTGGTAACGCCATAGCCGGCTCGCTCCAGAACACGACGGATGGCATCGCGCACGTCCAAATCGTCATCGATCACTAAAACCTGATGCATGAGAACCTCACTCGACCGGTGCCATGGTTTGCGAGCTGACTGCTGCGTCCACAACTGCGGGAAAGAGAATTTTGAACACCGACCCGGCGTCGGGCTTGCTTTCCACCCTGATGATAGCTCCGAAGCTGTCAACTATGCCGTGCACCACGGACAGTCCAAGCCCAGTACCCTGCCCGACCGACCGGGTCGTAAAAAAGGGCTCGAAAATACGGTCCACCGTGTCCGCATCCATGCCATGTCCGGTGTCGGCAACGGATAATTCCACCCGCGGCGCGGTATCGGTGCCGGCATCGGGCGCTAACACCCTGAGCCCGAGCCTCAAGACCCCATTCGATCCCTGCATTGCCTGAAAGGCATTGGTGCCGAGATTCATGATCATGTGCAATGCCAATGTGGCATCGGCTCGCACCAATGGCAAGGTAGCGGCAAACTCGGCGCGGATCTCGACGCTGGGCGGCCCCAGGGTCGTCAACAAATTAACTGCCTCTGCCATGACTGTGCCCAAATCGATGGGCGTCATGGTGGAGTCGCTGAGTTCTCGAGAGAAAGTCAAAATGCGTTTTACCACATCCTTGGCGCGTTGCGCCGCCGCGAGCACCCGTTCCAAATCGGAGCGCGACACGCTGGTCTCTGGAAGATCCTGCAGCGCCATATCGGTGTAGAGAATGATGGGGACGAGTACGTTATTGAACTCGTGCGCGATGCCGCCGGCGAGCGTGCCCACCGTCTCGAGGCGCTGTTTCTGGCGCACCTTCTTCTCCAGCTCCTCGCGGCGCAATTCCAATTCTTCCTTCTCGTGGATCTTCGCCCGCAGGCGCTGATTCACGCCTACCAGTTCCTGGCGCATACCCTCGAGATCCGCTGACAAATCGTGCAGTTCACGGATGCCGGTTTTTACCCGCATGGCCTGGGCGTAGTCGCCCGAAGCGATGGCCCGCGACGCCTGTTTCAATCGCAGGATGGGACGAGACAGCCGATAGCTCAGAACGATCGAAATGGTGATGGCGACCGCGAAATAAATCAGCAACTCGAATAAGAGCCGGCGCTGCGCCAGATGGATGCGATCCAAGGTCGGCGCTTCGTCGAACCCCAAGCGTAGCTCCAGTTCGCGGCCCTCATGTACGATCGGAAGCACCACGAAGTACACGCCATCGCCATTGTTGAACACCAGATCCGTATGGCGTGGCGCCTCGACACTGACCAAGTCCTGGATGCTGCGGATAACTCGATCGCCCTCGGCAAGCTCGGCGAAACGCCCGTCGCCGTGGATAATGACCATATCCAGCAGGTCCTCGATGCGCTGCGGCGAGCTCAACGCCGCGCCGACCTCGAATTCATCGGCGATGACGCGCGCAAACGTGCGGGCATGTTCGATGAACAAATCCTCATGGCTCTTCCGAATCACATACCCGAGGCCGAAATATAGGGCGGGCAGCAGAATGAGATGCAGCCCAATGACCCAGGCCGCCACCAGATTGGCGAAATTGGCTCTCAGTCGTGCCATAAGACACGCAGTATTTTGATTTTTTTATCCTGGGCCACTTCTCGATACCAGGCGAAGCTCACTGCCGCCGAATCGCCCGCTACGGCGGCCAGCAACTGCGAGTTGTTCGTATAGACAGACGGCAACAATGCTCCGCGTTGCAATGCCAACTGCAGAAGGCGTCGGTCGTATGTGGTATCGGTCATGGCCACCACATTTTGCAGGAAGACTTCCTTGATCATGGGATCCGACTCATTCAAGAGCGCGCGCAAGCGGCTGCCATTGTGCTCCACCGTCATGCCGAGGAATAGTTTGCGTACTTCGAGACTATCCAACTGTTCTACTTTGCTGTCGGCACTCACGATGAGTACCAGCTTCTCTGTGGGCGGCGCCGAGGATGCCGCGCCCGTGAGGACCAGCAAAGCAACCAGCAAATTGGCCGCAGCTCGCCTCACGGAATAACACCGCTCCATTGCAGACGCGCTTCGTTGGAGCGGTATCCCAGTGTCGAGACGTGGGACAACTCGATAGTCAGCGCCTGACGGCGCACGAAATCCCACCGTAATCCCAACGCCTGGCGCCGCAGTGCCACATCGACATCCCCGTCGTGATCATCGAACAGAGCCACATAGCGCGAATCCTGCATTCGAGCCGAGTCCTCGATGCGGCCGAAAGCGGTCAAATTGTGGGCTAAGGCACGTTCGCCCTGCAGATATCCGGAGATGAAGCTCTCATCACGCGCGGTCTGATCCAGTTTGACGTCCACATAGTAGCCGGCGCCCATCAGGTGCCATTGATTGAAATTCCAGTCGAGGTACGCGCCGGAGACAGTCAACACCACATGGGCTGAATTCAGAGCAGTGAATAATTGCGCGTTGGTCGAGTACAGCTGGTCATGCGCGAACAAGAATCC
>JAQGOD010000308.1 GCA_028293775.1 Gammaproteobacteria bacterium | reverse complement strand
GGGGTGCCGTACTACTATGCGGACAACGTGTACTACGCGTGGCAGCCCGAACAGAATGGCTACGCCGTGATTGATCCCCCGAACGATGCCGATTCACCGTCGTCTCCACCGGACAGCGCGCAGCAAGATCTGATCATTTACCCGAAGAACGGCCAATCCAAGGATCAGCAGGCCGCGGATCAATATGAATGTCACACCTGGGCGAAAGGTCAAACCGGTTTCGATCCGACGCAACCCGGCGGCGGTCAAGAGGGCGGTGCCGCTATGAACCGCACTAATTACAACCGCGCCATGTCTGCTTGCTTGCAGGCCCGGGGCTATCAAGTTAACTAAATTGAGTGAGCCAAGTCCTACGCTTGCCAACGGGTGCGGCCGACGGCCGCGGTGCATGCTCTCGGGCATGATTAACCAACGGCTGGCGATTGCTGAAAGGCGTATACATGCAACCTAAAGACACACCTGCGGCGGCGCGACTCCTCCAAGATCTTCCTGGCGCAGCGGTCAATGCGTTGGAGGACATCAAGCGCAAATTCTCCAATCAAAGGCAGTGGCGCGAGTTCGTGTCGGCCGTGCAATGCTCCGTGCCCTATCCGGCCGCCATTAACGCTTTGCGCTCCGGCAAAAAATGGTTCAGCGACGGTCTGGCCCAAGCTTCGGGCTTCGCACCGACCCTGCGCGCAGCTCAATTGCGATAGGTGATTGTTAGACCGATTGTCCGGGGCCGGAAGGTGAACTGCCGCTCGAGCCGGCTATTGCCATCGCCTGGGTCGATGGTGAAGTTGTAGTTGGTCACCGTATGCGTATCGGTGAGATTATCTACAAACAATGCCGCTTGCCACCCGCCAAAACTCATCCCGGCGCGCGCGGATGCAAAATTCGTTGGCGACAGGGTGTAATTTGCGGCGTCGAACTGCAACGTCGAGGCATCCTGACTAGGCGAGGACCACTGCGAGCGGCTCTGATATTCATCGTCCACGCGGACGAATGACTGCCGGTTGAACAGCTTGAAGTTATATTCGAGTCCCAACGAGGCCGTGAAGGGCGCTCCGGGCTGCCCGCTCTGGCCCGCAATCGCATCCCCCGAGGACACCACAGGCTGCGAGGCCGGATCCGCGGTGGGAAATCGCGAGTCGCGCGTATATCGCGCTTCGGTGTAGCCGGCGGACAGTTGCGCCGTGAAGTGGTCCGTGATGGCCACTTCCGCCTGAATGTCTGCGCCTTTGGCGACCGCTTGGCCCAAGTTGGCGATAAAGGAGATCTGGCATACGGGCGGGACGACAGTCTGTTGGATGTTGTTCCAGCGGATGTAGTAGACGCTGCTCGCGATCTTCACGCGGTTATCGATGTTGTTCTTGGCGCCGACCTCAAAGCTGTTGACCGAGTCGGAGCTATATGTGGCGGGCGCTCCCGGGATGCCGAAGTTGTTGAAGTCGCCCGAGCACGCCGCGTAGGGCACCGGGTTATTGGCGCCGCCCGGACGAAATCCCTTGGCATACGTAAAATAGAACAGGTTTCTCGGGTCTTGCTGAAAGGAGAAGCTGACCTTGGGCGTGAAGGAGCTCTCTTTTTTGTCGCCGTTGCCCGTCTGCGTCGCCAGGAATAATTGCGGGCCGCCGCTCAGAGTGTCGAAGGAGTACTTCAGCTTCGAATAGCGGGCACCCACGGTCAGTTTGTATTGGTCCGTGAAGGCATAGGTCCCCTCGCCGAACACGGCATATTGCTGATCCTTTGCGTTCGTCTGCAAGAAGTACGAATCATTGGGGAAGCGAGGGTCGTAACCCACAGGCAGTCCGGTGGTCGAATCGACAAACCACGCACTGGCCGGCTGTCCAGTCGCCGCAAGCGACAATTGATCCAGCATGGGATCGTGAATTTGTTCCAGATAGAATTGGCGATTCGAACTGAAAAACAGTCCCGTGGTCCAAAATAGCGGCGAGCCGGAATCGGCCGACTGCAGCCTGATTTCCTGCGTGATGTTCTGCTGCCCGTTATCGATCGAGACGGGAGAGCGGTAGTTCGGGGCGCCGCCGGGCAGATGAATGCCGCTCGCGTCCAGCAGCGGGTAAGGTGTTGAGGCCGACGATCCGTCGGGATTCAGGAACACTCCCGACTGGTAAAATCCTAAATTGTATAGCGTGCCCTCGTAACCGGTTTGTTCCTTGCGATGGAAGTAAGAAGTGGTTGAAATGAGTTTCGCGAAGCCCAAATTTCCTTCGATCTTCAATGCCGGCAAATAAAACCGATCAGGATCGGTGCGCTGGTCCGGATCCGCATTGACGAATCGGTCCTTGCTGGGGTTTGAATATAAGGGCCAGTAGCTCTCGACATCATTTCGGTAGCGATCCTGATAGTAAATGCTCGGCGTCACGGTCCATTGGTCCGAAGGTGCCCAGACCGCCGCCAGGCGATACAGCACGGTTTGATCGAAGTTGGCATTTTTTTGTTGGAGCGCCGCGGTTGTGGGATCGATATGGTCGATATAGCCGCCGTCGCGGCGGTACCAGACGGTGAGGCGTGCCCCGAGAGTGCCGTCGATCAAGGGGCCGCCCGCTGCGAGGCCGCCCTCATAGCTGAGCGAGCCTCCCTGCGTATACGACACTTCTTCGCGGCTATAAAAGCTGTTCTTCGTCAGGCTCGGCTGGGTGGTGATGTAGCGAACCGTGCCGCCTTCAGAACCGGCACCGAACAACGTGCCCTGGGGCCCGCGCAGCACCTCGATGCGATCGACATCGAAATTCTTCGGCAGCGTATCGTCGGGATTGAAAGCGAGAGCGCGGATCTGGATGGGCGTGTCGTCGATATAGATGCCGGTGGTGCCGGCGCCGCCGCTCGACGCTATGCCGCGAATGGAGATATTGTTGGTGCCGGTGTTGTCGACATTGACGCCGGGTGTGAAACGCGCGACATCCTGGAAGTCCTTGATACCCCGAATGTCCATGGCGTCCTCGGTAAGTGCCGTGACGCTCAAGGGAACCTTGCTCAAGCTCTCTTCGTGGCGCGTGGCCGTGACGGTAACTTCCTGCAGGGGTCCGCCGCTGTCGTCGGTCGGCTTCGTCTGGGCACAAACCGTGCCGGCGAAGGTAAGAGCCGCGAATATGCCCATGAACGCGCAATCGGAGCGCGATCGAAGGCCACGAAACGACAGACGACGAATTAGAATTTCCGACATGCTTGCATCCCCTTGGCGAGCGCCAAATCCCGATACATTGCAACATATCGGCTTAGCAGTTAGAAGGCCAGTCTGAACCTACGCCTCCTTAAGCGTGTAATCGGCGGTTATGGGATCATGGGCTCATGAGCACGCCCCCGGAACGACTGCCCGCCAAGTCGCTGCACCCTTTGTTGGCGTTGCTGCCCTTTTTGCGGCCCTACTGGGGCATGATGACGGCCGCTTCGTTCGCGCTCCTTGTTGCGGCGGCGGCCCAACTGGCTCTGCCGCTGGCGCTGCGCCAGCTCATCGATCACGGCATAGCCGGAAGGGATTCCAGCACCATCAATCGATGGTTCCTGGCATTTCTCGCGGCGGCCGTGGTTTTCGGGGCGTTCGCGGCTTTGCGCTTTTATCTAGTCACGTGGGTGGGTGAGCGGGTAGTGGCGGATTTGCGCAACGCTATTTATCGACGCGTCGTGCGCATGGACCCGATGTTCTATGAAACGACCCGCGTCGGCGAAGTGCTGTCGCGGCTCACGGCGGACACCACATTGGTGCAGGCGATCTCGGGCGTCAATCTGTCCATCGTTCTGAGATCGACGTTGAGCTTGATCGGCGCCATCGTCCTGATGGGATTCACCAGCGCGAAGCTGATGGGCGTGATCCTGATATTGATTCCGGTGGTCATCGCGCCGCTCATCATCACGGGAAGGCGGGTACGCGGCTTGTCCCGCGCTTCGCAAGATCGCATTGCCGATACCAGTGGATTGGCCGACGAAACTTTGAATGCCATTCAAACCGTGCAGGCCTTCACCATGGAGGAGCTGCAGAGCGAGCGCTATCGAAAAGCCGTGGAGGACAGTTTTCTGACCGCAGTACGGCGCACCAAGGTGCGCGCCGCGCTCACGGCCATCGGCGTGATGTTGGTGTTTGGCGGCATTACATTTGTCCTTTGGCTCGGCGCGCGTCAAGTCGTCGCCGGGACGATGACCGGGGGGCAGCTGGCGCAGTTTTTAGTGTATGCGGCCTTTGTCGGCACTTCAGCCGCTGCGCTTTCGGAAATGTGGGGCGAGGTGCAGCGCGCAGCCGGGGCCATGGAACGCTTGAGCGAGCTTCTGCACGCGAGTCCGGTCATTCGCGCGCCCGAGCACCCGCTGGACATGCCGGCCCGCGTTCAAGGCAGCATTCGATTCGACAACGTCACCTTCCACTACCCATCACGGCCGCAACATGCGGCTCTGGACAATTTCAGTCTCGAGGTAGCGCCGGGCGAAACGATCGCCTTCGTCGGCCCGTCGGGCGCGGGCAAGAGCACGACCTTTCAGCTGTTGCTGCGCTTTTACGATCCGGATTCGGGACGGGTACTGATCGACGATAGGCGCCTGGCGGATTTGCGGCCGGAAGATATCCGTTCGCAGATTGGTTTAGTCCCGCAAGATACCGTGTTGTTTGGCGCCAGCGCCCGGGAGAACATCCGCTACGGACGTCCCACCGCTACCGACGAGGAGATCGAGGCCGCAGCCGTGGCGGCCGCGGCCGACGAATTCCTGCGCAAATTGCCGCAAGGCTACGACACCTTCTTAGGTGAGCGCGGCACGCGGCTGTCCGGGGGTCAACGTCAGCGCATTGCTTTGGCCAGGGCCATTCTCAAGGATCCGCCCATACTCTTATTGGACGAGGCGACCAGTTCCTTGGATGCTGAATCCGAACGGCTGGTGCAGCAGGCGCTCGTCAAGCTCATGCAGGGCCGCACCACCATTATTATTGCGCATCGGCTCGCGACCGTTCTGAAAGCCGATCGAATCGTGGTGATGGACTACGGCCACAAGATCGCGGTCGGCACGCATGCCGAGTTGTTGGTGCACAGCCCGCTGTATGCCCGCCTTGCAGCGCTGCAGTTTGCCGCAGCCTCCGCTGAATCGCCGGAAGCCGCGGCGCGCTAACGCCTATTTGTTCAATCCCTCGGCCTTCATTGCCTCTTGAACCTTCGGCCTTTGCGCGATGCGAGCTTTGAATTCCGCCAGCACCGGCCATTTGCTCAGATCGATTTTTACGTAGCCAGCCCAGTTCAGTACAGTAAATAGATAGCCGTCCGCCACCGTGAAAGTATTCCCCAGCAAAAAAGTCTTGTTGCCCAAGTATCCCGATAGCCAGTCGAACTTTTCTGCCAAATGAGCGACCGCGGTTGCCTTTGTCTCAGCGGAGCTGGCCGGATCGAAAAGCGGCGCGAATGATTTGTGAATTTCGGAGGTAATGAAGTTCAGCATTTCCATCAGCTGGTAGCGCTCAAACGTCCCGAATCGCGGCGCCAATCCGGACTCGGGCTTTTGATCGGCGATGTATTGAATAATCGCGGGGCCTTCGGTAAGCACGCGGCCGTCGTCGAACTGCAATGCCGGGACCGCGCCCTTTGAGTTAATCGCCAAATAATCCGCGCCGCTCTCCGTTTTCTTTGTTTTCCGATCCACCTTTACCAAGGTGAAGGGCAGGCCGGCCTCGAGCAGTGCGATGTGCGGCGAGAGTGAGCAGGCACCGGCGAAATAATAGAGTTTCATGGAGACATCCTTAAGTGGGGTCGCGCGATGATACTACGCGCCTTGCGCCGATGAAGCCTTGGGCGTAAGGGGAGCCCGAGAGCGAATCAACGCGCACGTGACCGCCTCTGGAGGGCGCATGCACGAAGCGTTCAGCGTCGAGCGCGATGGCAACGTGCAATTCTTTATGCGCCAGATGCATGAAAATGAGATCACCTGCCCGCACCTGCGCACGATCAACCGCAATGCCCATTCGCTGCTGTTCCGTCGCCGTTCGCGGCATGGGAATAGCGGCGCGTGCGGCGGCGTACGCGACCAGCCCGCTGCAATCGAATCCCCCGGGTGCAGCGCCGCCGAACCGATACGGCTGACCGATCATGGACTGCGCCGAGTCGATCATTAATTGCGCGGCGGAGGGCTTGTTTGCAGTCGGCGCCGCCGATCGCATCGGGGCGGTTGCACACGCGCCAAGCATGAGTCATGCCGCACCCGCCGCCAGAGCCTTGACTAGCCTTTGGCGGAGCCGATCGTGGCCAATGCCGCGCCAACGATACCCGCTTCCGCGCGCAACGCTCCGACACATAACCGCGCCTCGCAGTGCAATTTGTCCATGAACTTGTCGGGTGCCTCGGTGATGCCGCCGCATAACACGATGAGGTCCGGCCAAAGAAGGCCATGCAGTTCGTTGATCACCAAATTCAGCTCCGTCGCCCAGAGATCCCAGCTCAAACCGCCTTCGACTTTTGCGCGTCCCGAGGCGCGCTTCTCCGCCTCGCGGCCCTTCACTTGAAGATGCCCAAACTCGGTATTGGGCACGAGCTGCCCGTCCACGAATAGCGCGCTGCCGATGCCGGTTCCCAGGGTCAGTACCAGGACGGTGCCGGGGACATGGCCTGCCGCCCCGTATCGCAACTCCGCAAGGCCTGCCGCGTCCGCATCGTTGACGGCGATCACGGGACGCTGCAGACGTTTTGCCGCAAGATCCGCCAGGGGTTGGCCGATCCACGCCTTGTTCAGATTGGCCGCCGTACGCACCACACCATTACGTATGACACTCGGAAATGCGAGGCCCACGGCATGCTCGCCGGGGATATTCGCGACCACGGATGCCAGTGCGGCAAGCAGGGCATCGGTAGAGTCTTGTGCCGGCGTCGGCGTGCTGTAGCGTTCCCCTGCAAATGCGCCGCTGTTCAGATCGATCAGTGCGCATTTAATGGACGAGCCGCCGACATCCACGCCGACCGCCAAAGAGGAAGTTGTCAAATCGGCCGCCGCATTGTGATGATAGCCCTGCTTAAGGTGGGGTAACGACCCTATAATAACCCTTAATATGGACTCAATTGATACCCAATTCGCGACTCGCCGAAACACTGCCTTGCAACCTGGCACGTTGCACGCGGCGCTTTTGGACCGGCTCACAAGAACGCTCGGCAAAAATCTGGACTCGGCAACGCCGCGGGATATTTATGATTCCCTGTCGCTTGCAGTGCGTGAAGAACTTACCTTGCGGTGGCTCGCAACCCAACGGCGGGTGTCGAACGCCCATGTCAAGCGAGTATGTTACTTTTCGGTTGAGTATCTTCCCGGCCGTTCCCTGATCAATGCATTGTCCAGCTTGGATGGGGATCTGGTGCCCGAAGCACGCACCGTCCTGCGCGGCATGGGTTTCGAGCTGGAAGATATCGCGGCGCAAGAGGTGGACCCCGGCTTGGGCAATGGAGGCTTAGGCCGTTTGGCGGCGTGCTATCTCGACTCGTTGGCAACCTTGCATTACCCAGCCGTCGGCTACGGCATACGCTACGACTACGGCATTTTCACGCAGGTCATCGGCCCTGACGGCGGGCAGCGCGAAGTCGCCAGCAGCTGGCTGCGTCTTCGCAATGTGTGGGAAGCACCGCGCGGCAGCGTACGTTATACGGTGCGATTTGGCGGCCGCAGCGAGGCCGCGCAGGACTCTCAGGACTCGCAGCTGAGCGATGCGCACCGCTGGGTGGGCACGAATGACATGTACGCCATCGGCTTTGATCAGCTGACTCCCGGCAACGGCGGACCGACAGTCAATCACTTGAGATTATGGTCCGGGCGTGCCATCACGCCATTTCGAATCGACTCTTTCAATGCAGGCAACTATGCCGCTGCCGTGCAAGACCAGGTAGAGGCGAAGAATCTGTCGCGGGTGTTGTACCCGGACGACTCGACGCCGCAAGGCAAGGAGCTGCGCCTCAAACAGCAATATTTTTTCGTAAGCGCCAGCCTGCAGGATATTCTGCTGACGCACTTGAGCGAAGGCCGGTCGCTCGCTTCGCTGCCTCAGTCCGTCGCAATTCAGCTGAACGACACGCATCCCGCCGTGGCGATCGCGGAGCTGATGCGCCTCCTGGTCGATGAACAGGGCTTGAGTTGGGAGGAGAGCTGGCCGATCACCAACGCCGTTTTCTCATACACCAACCACACCCTCCTGCCCGAGGCCCTCGAAACATGGCCGGTGGCGATGTTCGCGCACCTGCTGCCGCGGCATTTGGAAATCATCTACGTGATCAATCGCGAGTTTCTGCGTGCAGTGGAGTCGGCGTATCCCGCCGATCAACAGCGTTTGCGCGAGATGTCCATCATCGATGAGGGCAGCGATAGACGCGTTCGAATGGCGCACCTTGCCATTGTCGGTTGCCACAAAGTCAACGGCGTCGCGCAACTTCATTCCGATCTCATGCGCAGGAACGTGTTTCGCGGGTTCGCCGAGATGTATCCCGAGCGCTTCGTCAATGTTACCAACGGAATTGCAGTGCGCCGCTGGCTCAAGCAATCAAATCCCGGCTTGTCGGCTTTATTGACGCAGAATTTAGGCCGGTCCTGGGAAAATGATCTCGAAGAACTCGGGCGCATGGCCGGCGCCGCTGACGATGCGCACTTCCGCCGGCAATTCCGCGCCATCAAGCACGCCAACAAGCAGCGGCTTGCCGACGAGGTGATGCGGCGCACCGGCGTGGCGATCAGCATTGATTGCTTGTTCGATGTGCAAGTGAAGCGAATCCACGAATATAAACGCCAACTGCTCAATTTGTTGTATGTGGTAACGCGCTACCGAAAAATCCGCGATGAACCGCATGCCGATACTGTGCCTCGAGCGGTGATTTTTGCAGGCAAGGCCGCGCCGGGATATGTGATGGCCAAGGCCATCATCAAGCTCATCAACAACGTGGCGCGTACCATCGATGCGGATACGGCAGTGCGCGACAAGCTGCGCGTGGCGTTCCTGCCGGATTACGATGTTTCGCTGGCGCAAAAAATCATGCCCGCTGCGGATTTGTCCCAGCAGATCTCCACCGCGGGGATGGAGGCGTCGGGGACCGGCAACATGAAGCTGTCGCTCAACGGAGCGCTGACGATCGGCACGCTCGACGGTGCCAACATTGAAATTCGCGATCGCGTTGGCGCGGAAAACATGTTTATTTTCGGGTTGACGGCCGATGAGGTCGCGGCGCGGCGCGCCGCAGGTTATCGACCCAGCCTCGAGGTTGAGGCGAACAAGGAGCTAAAGGACACATTGGATCTTATCGCCTCCGGATTTTTCTCATCGGGCAGCCCGGACGATGCGAAGCCCGTCCTTGATCGCCTGCTGAGCGATGACGAGCCTTACCTCGTGCTTGCTGACTACGCCGCCTATGCAAAAGCCCAGGAAGAAGTGGATGCGCTGTACTCCCAGGAAGATAAGTGGAGCCGCAAGGCGGCGATCAACTGCTTGAACATGGGCTATTTCTCGAGCGACCGCAGTATTCGCGAGTACGCGGATGGCATTTGGTCCGTGAAACCGGTGATTTGAAGGTGCCATCGAATTGAAGGCGATTCACGCAGGGTCGCCACGACCCTTGGGAGCGACCTTAAGCAGCCGCGGCGTCAACTTCGCGTTGTTTTCCGCGCATGCCA
>JAQGOD010000408.1 GCA_028293775.1 Gammaproteobacteria bacterium | reverse complement strand
TCAAGTCGGCGCCTAGCAGGCTATCCCAAGAGTACAATCCGGCGGGATCTCCATTAAGAGAGCAGACAATGGTCGCCGAACGCTTCCTTTCCGCCTTGAGTCTGTGCTGCGTGACGAGCCTCTTGGGGGCTGCGCCCTCGCCGCCCGCGGACCCCACGCTTCCCTTCAGCGTTGAAGACATGGTGCGCATGGAGAGAATCTCGGATGTCGCCGTGGCACCCGACGGCAAGCACGTCGCGTATACAGAACGCTCCACCGACATGGAAGCGAACACGGGCCGCACAACCCTCTGGCTGCTCGATACGGGGAAACGGCATGCAAGCCCTCTACGCCTGACCGACGGGGGCCCGAACTCCAGTGCGGCTGAGTGGAGCCACGACGGCCAGTTCATCTATTTTCTGTCCAATCGCAGCGGCAGCACCCAGGTCTGGCGCATCAGTTCAAGCGGCGCCGGCCCGCGCGGCGACAAGCCGGTGGCCGACTCCACCCAAGTAACCAATTTACCGCTTGATGTCGGCAGCTTTCATGTCTCGCCGAGAGCCGACCGGATTCTGGTGAGCGTCGAAGTTTTCCTCGATTGCACGGATCTAGATTGCACCAAGAAGCGGCTGGACAGCAACGCTCACTCGGCGGCGGCGGGGATGCCCTATAAACAGCTTTTCATCCGGCACTGGGACAGTTGGAGCGACGGGCGGCCTTCTCAAGTGTTCACGATGGCCTTGAGCGACAGCGGCGTGGCGCAGGGCTCGCCGGTGAATCTCACGGGCGGCATCGGCAATGTGCCCGGCAAGCCATTTGGCGGCCGTGAGGACTACGCCTTCAGCGCGGATGGCGCTAAAGTGGCGTTCTCGGTAAAGGCGCAGGTCGGCGAAGCGTGGTCGACGAACTTCGATATTTACGAAGTCGCCTCCGATGGGAGCACGCAGCCTAAGAACCTAACCGCGGACAACCCGGCTTGGGATGCACAGCCGGCATTCTCTCCCGACGGCACGCAGCTGGCGTACCTCGCGATGGATAGGCCGGGATTTGAGGCGGATCGCTTTCATTTGGTGCTGCTGAATTTACAGTCAGGCGTTAAACATGCCCTGACCCAAAACTGGGATCGGTCGATCAGCAGCTTTGCGTGGTCAAGGGACGGCAAAACCCTGTTCGCGACGGCCGATCATTTGGGACAGCGGCCGCTGTGGGCCATCGATACCGCCAGCGGCAGAGTCTCGGCCATCACCGGTGGCGGCGAGGTCGAAGGCTTCGGCGTTGGGACATCGAAAGTGTTCTACACCGCCAGCAACCTCAAGCAACCTGCCGACCTTTATTCAGTGGGTTTAACGGGCGGCAAGCCGGCCCAATTGACACGTTTGAACCAGGCAACGCTCGAGCAACGCAAGTTCGGCGAGTTTCAGCAGTTCACTTTTCCGGGTTGGAACGGTGAAAACGTCTTTGGCTACGTGGTCAAGCCGGTCGATTTCAAGCCTGACCGCAAGTATCCCGTTGCGTTTCTCATTCATGGCGGCCCGCAAGGAAGCTTCGGCAATGCGTGGAGTTGGCGCTGGAACCCACAAGCTTTCGCCGGTGCGGGTTACGCGGTGGTCATGATCGATTTTCATGGGTCTACCGGCTACGGTCAGGCGTTCACCGATTCCATCAGCGGCGACTGGGGCGGCAAGCCCTTGCAGGACCTCAAGCTTGGGTTGGACGCGGCACTGAAGGCCAATGCGTGGCTGGACCCGGGCGACGTGTGCGCGCTCGGCGCATCGTATGGCGGCTTCATGATCAACTGGATTGCGGGTCAGTGGGCGGACCGCTTCAAGTGTTTGGTTAGCCACGACGGTATTTTCGACAATCGCACCATGTACTACTCCACCGAAGAGCTATGGTTTCCGGAACACGAGTTTTCCGGCCCCGAATACCAAAACCCCGCGGCCTATGCCAAGTTCAATCCCATCGACCATGTCTCAAAGTGGAAGACGCCGACGCTGGTGATTCACGGCCAGCAGGACTACCGGGTGCCGGACTCGCAAGGCATCTCGGTGTTCACTGCCTTGCAACGCCGCGGCGTTCCGAGCGAGTTGCTGTACTTTCCCAACGAGAACCACTGGGTCCTGAAACCGGCCGACAGCGTTCAGTGGTACGACACCGTCCTTAAGTGGCTGAACCGCTGGACGCGGCCTTAACGCGCCGCTAAGAACTCAAGTCTCCAAGCCGCGCCAGGCAGCCGGATAATTCTCCCCGAGCTGCAAGATTCGATGCAGCAAGTCGTCGTACTGAATGCCGGCTTTGAGGGCGGAGGCGGAGAAGTCCTCTGCCGCCGAAATATTCGGATTGGCGTTGGCCTCCAAGACAAACAGTTCACCATCGGACCGCAAGCGAAAGTCCATGCGCGCATAGCCGGTCAAATGCAGCGCGCGAAAAATTCGCTTCGACAGCTGTTCCAATCTGGCCACGGTGCCGTCGGGCAACTGCTCGGCTGCCGCGGTGGTGATGCCGTAGCGCTGTTGATAGCCGCGATCCCACTTCACCTTGCGCGTGGCGATGGCCGGCAGATTCTCGGGCAAGGAGCCAAAGGTCATTTCCCATACGGGCAGTACCTTGAGGCGATCGTTTCCCATCACGCCGACGTACAACTCCCGGCCCTCGATGTATTCCTCGACGAGGGCATCGGAATGCGTCTGCTCGTGGATGAAGGTGATGCGCTCGGCAAGCTGCTTTTGATCTGCGACCACGGAGGCCTGCGCGATCCCTAAGGACGCGTCTTCGGTCGAGGACTTGACGAACAGCGGGAAGCGCAGCTTCTTGGAGATGCGCGTCTTCTTGCCGCGCGGGAACACCATGAATTGCGGCGTCGGAATGCGATGATAAGACAGCAGCTGCTTTGACAGCACCTTATCGCGCGACAACAGCATGCCGCGTGGGTTGCAACCCGTATAGGGCTGATGCATCAGCTCCAAAAAGGCCACCACATGCTGATCGTAAGTAACGATGCCGTCGAACTCCTCCAGCAGGTTAAAGACGACGCCCGGCTTCCATTCCGTGATGGCGCGGCGCAACTCCGACAGGCTATCGCTCAAACCCAACGGCATGACTTCGTGGCCCGCCGCCTTTAGATGGGAAATGACGTCGTATTCGGTGCGCCACTCTTCGATTTCTTTTTCGGTCGACCCTTTAAGAGAATCCGGCGGGACCAAGGTCGAATGGACGAGAACCAAGGCGCGCGCCTTCTTCACAATGCCAGCCTCGGCAGCTTGCGCTCTTCATAAGACTCCGCCAGGCGCGCCACCACCCAGAGCAGCTCGCCTTTGAGCGCGCGCCGCGAGCCGCGCACGTACAATCCCAAGTTCTCGCTCCTCTCGATCATCAGGCGCAAAACCTGATGCAGGAGATATTCGCTGAAGGCTCCCGAGCGCTGGATTTGCTGGCGCAACGGGGCGCGCATTTCACGCAATACGCTCGCCGCCTTAGGGCTGGCGCGCGTGCGCGGGGCGGTCGTGAACACCTTGAGCAATAACTCGTCGGCACCCGAGCGGCGCGGCAACCGATAGCGCGCGAGCTTCTGCTCATAATGTTCGCGCAGCGTGCTTGTTTCCTGCGTCACATCCTCGATGGTGCTGCGGTCCGCAATCTGCGGTTTTCGTTGGCCGATGTCCTTGGCGAGCTGGTCGATGAACTGCAGCTTTGCGTAGGCCGGCCAACCTTCGTACTCACGGCGCCAGGGAGAATTCGGCTTGAGCCACACAGCAAAGGTTTCGGCGAAATCTTCGGTGGGGTGCGCCTGCGCGTACCACGCACCTAAATGCTGCACGAAGCGGCGGCTGCCGGGGCGCGGCCGGTAGGTGTCAGGATAAGGCAGGGAAGCCGGGCCGAATACGGATCGCCACGACTTGAGGCGCCGCAGACGGTATGCCGAATCAACAGCGTGTCCGGCTTCGTGACGCAGAATGCGCATCAACCAGTTGCGGTTAGCGCCTTCCGCTTCGCGCATGAACCGGCGCTCGAGGCTGATGAGGCGCTTATGCGCCAGGTAAAAAGGTATGGCGATGCCGGGAATCCCGTCGGGCGAAAACCATTCCTGGGCCAGCCAGCAATGCGGCCGAAAGCGGATTCCGCGCATCGACAATTCGCGGTAAAGCCGTTCGATGGCATCCTGCAGCTCGGTGCCCTGGATGGTCAGCTTCAAGTCGCAGAAGCGCAGGCTCAACAGCTGATCGTCGGATAGCTTTTCCCAAGCCGCCATTCGCGCTGCCGAGCGCTTGCGATTCACCTGAAGCCTCGTCCCATCTCCAATTCCTCTGCCAAGGCGTCCTCGTCCGCCTCCGACATGGGCAACAGCACCCGGCGACCCTCGAGTCCCGCGAAGTCGAACAGCTTGGCATCGGCAAGTTGCGAACCCGAGATATTGCAAATGCTGGAAAAGATCGACTCGATGCGGCCGGGGAATTCCTGCTCCCATTGGCGCTGCATGCTTTTAACGACGCCGCGCTGCATGTTGGCTTGCGAACCGCAAAGCG
>JAQGOD010000379.1 GCA_028293775.1 Gammaproteobacteria bacterium | reverse complement strand
CCGATCTCGCAAAGTCGTGGTTGGTGTTGAACGTGATCTGATGCTGATTGGTGCCGTCGCCATTCATCACGTGCAGCAAGAATATGGACTGCGAACGGTCGTCGGTTTGTGCCTGGTACTGGGGACGTCCCTCATCGAGCAAAATGGATTGGGTCGCAATCTGGCGCGACGAGGAGAACACGATGCGGCCGTCGGGCAAATAGCGCGCCCCGACATCATGTCCGGCCGTGATCGTGTCATTGGTCAATTGCGTGACGGTCTTCGCCGTGGCGTCATATAGGTAGATATGCCAATTCGGCTGCGTGGGGTCGGTATTTTTCTTCTTCGGGTCGAGCGGAAGGCGTAGCGAAAATACTATTTTCGTACCGTCCGGCGACACGTCAAGATCACGGACATCGCCCATACCCTTGGTTATGGAGCTAGTGACATTGACTTCCGCACCTGAGGCGCTCGCTTGGTCACGAAGATACAAATCTCCGCCCGTAATCGAAGTGATCAGATCGCGTACGTCGATATCCTTCTGCACAATCGGACGCTTGATGTACGCCAAGGGAAAATTCGTCACACCGGGAGTCAATGTTTGGCCGCCCGCAACGCCGGGCGCATGACCGCTCGATGCGCTGCTGCATCCAATCACAAAAAGAATGGGTAGTGCCAAAGCCGCGAGCTTCAGCAATCCGTGACGGTGTTCACGCAGTGTGAAAGTGTTCATACATAGCTACCTATATTCATAAGTTTCAGCTCAGCATCAGCCGGCGTGCGTGCGGTCGGCCTCATTGAACTTAATCGGTCTCATTATGCGCATCTTCGTTCGATGCTCATGCGCATACTGTTAACGCACTCACAGAAGAACTTCTCGGTATCCGTTTCTCTGTGCACGCAGCGCAGACCGTACAGGAATCGCGGCCAGGATATAGGTCTGTTCTTAACGGTCGGTACTGTCGCGAAATGCCGACGTCGTTCAGATGAGACATTACTTGCAGCTGAGTCGGCTGCGTATATTCGCCACCAAGTCGAAATCACAACTCATGCGAGTGGATGTGCATATGAAGAACGGGATGGAGATACCAATGACGCAGATCGCACGCGCTTCAGCAGCGGCGCCGAACCTTGTTGCTCTTGCGGTACGTGCAACGGTGTGTGCCGGGGCCTTGGCACTGCTCGGCGGCAACGCGCTGGCAGCAAATCCCAATCCCGACCAAGCGACGCGAATATACAACCGCATAGCGGGCATCCCGCCGACGGCCGCGCAGCTGGCGCAAATGACGGCGACCGACCCCGTCAGCGCCGCGCTCATAGCGACGCAAGATCCTGCGTTCTACAACAACACCATCCGCAACATGGCCGCGCCGTGGACCAACCGAGACCAGTCGGTGTTCGTGCCGCTCAACGATTACACGGCGACCGTGATCGGCATGGTGAAAGACAATGTCCCCTTCAACACCTTGCTGAGCGCGGATCTCGTGTACATCGCCGATTCGGCCGCCGGTGTGCCCGCGTATTCTCCCGCCAACAATGCAATGTATGACGCCCTCGACACCAACAACGTCGACTTGAGCGTGCACTTGGTTTCCAGCACCCAGTCCGCGCTCAGCGGCATTCCCGCGGCCGCGACTGCCGGTGTGATGACCACGCGCGGCGCGGCGAGCGCCTTCTTTATCAATGGTACGAACCGAGCGATGTTTCGCTTCACAATGCTGAACCATCTGTGCAACGACCTGCAGCAGGTCATGGACATCACCCGGCCGCCGGACCGAATTCGTCAGGACATCACGCGCAGCCCAGGGGGCGTCAGCACCTTGTTCTTGACCAACTGCATCGGTTGCCACAGCGGCATGGATCCGATGGCTCAGGCCTTTGCGTACTACAACTTCTCCGCCACTGACCCGACCATGACGGACACCACGGGGCAGATCGTCTACACGGCAGGCCAAGTGCAGCCGAAATACTACATCAACAAAGACAACTTCAAGCAGGGTTTCCACACCATGGACGATGCATGGGAAAATCGCTGGCGCACCGGACCGAATTACATATTGGGATGGAGTGCGAGTCTGGCGGGCAGCGGCAACGGTGCCAAATCGCTCGGCCAGGAATTGGAAAGCAGCGCGACATTCTCCAGCTGCCAAGTCACCCGAGTGTTCAAGGATGTGTGCTTGCGCGCGCCGAACAGCTCAGCCGACTTCGCCCAGGTCAATTCGATGATCTCGTCGTTCCAAGCGCATAACTACTCGCTGCGGCAAGTCTTCGCTGAAGGCGCCGCCTACTGCATGGGGAATTGAGCATGAACCTTACACGCATCACCGGCTTAGCAGCGCTCGCCGCGTCGTTTGTCCTCAGCGCCTGCGGCGGCGCCGGCGCGCCGACGACGACCAACCCGACCCCATCGCAAACGGTCAGTGCGAGCGCCTACACCGGGCCGCCCGCCGCCTCAGCCGATGTCACCGCATTCCAAGTGAATTTCTGGAACAACGTTCGAGTACAGAACCGTTGCGGCCAATGCCACAACGCGACCTCGCCGGCGCAAATGCCCAATTTTGCGCGAAGCGACGATGTCAACCTCGCGTACGCACAGGCGAACACGGTGGTCAGTCTGGCCACCCCCTCTACTTCCCGGATCGTCATCAAGGTGGCCGGGGGTCATAACTGCTGGCTGGCCGATCCCGCTGCCTGCGGCCAAATCTTGACGACTTGGATAGCCAATTGGGCCGGCGCCGCTGGCACCGCGGCTGCCACCAGTGTGCAGTTGCAAGCGCCCCCGGTGCAGTCGGTCGGGCAGAGCTTGAACTTCCCCAATGACGGCGGCGCTGATTACGGTCAGACGGTCTATAAACTCACCCATAAAGATGCCACTAACTACTGCGTACGCTGCCACTCGTCGACAGCGGATCCGTCGGTGCAGCAATCGCCGTACTTTGCGGATCCGTCTCTCGCGGTTGCCTATCCGAACGCGATACCGAAGATCGACTTCACCGGTTGCACGCCCATGGTGAGCGGCAACGGCGTCGGCGCATGCGGCACGAATTCCCGCTTCTATCAGCGGCTGCTCACGGATAACCACAACTGCTGGGACAATTGCGCGTCCGACGCGGCTCAAATGTTGGCGCAAATCCAGGCCTTTGCGGCAATGCTGACGCCGGCCAACATCGATCCCAGCTTGGTGGTCAGCAAAGCGCTTTCCTTGAGCCAAGGTACGATTGCCAGCGGCGCCAGCCGCTACGACGGGGATACGATCGCCAAGTACGAGTTTCAATCGGTCGTCAACAATACGACTTTTGATACCAGCGGCATCGACCCGGCCGCGGATC
>JAQGOD010000317.1 GCA_028293775.1 Gammaproteobacteria bacterium | reverse complement strand
GGTTGGACCCCTATTTGAACACCCTGCAGTGGTCGCGACGGTTTGTAGGACTGCGCCTGTTCCTCACGCTGGCGGTCGCCGGATGGGAAGGGCTCGGTGCCCATGTAGAGCGCGGTGTGGCGGTTATCGAGCGGATCGAGGAACGTCTGGTTGCCTCCGGTTGGAGAATCGCCAATGACTCCCCTGTCGCCGTGCTCAATGCCATACCGCCTCCCGAGCTCGGGGACGTGCGAACCCTGGTGCGAAGGGTAGTTGCCTCAGGTTGTGCCTGGGTCGCGCCCACAACCTTCGAAGGGGTCGACGTGGTTCGGATCTGCGCAACGAATGGCGAGACTAAGATGGAAGATGTGAACGCGCTGATTGGCGCGTTGAACGGACTGCCCTAAGCGCGTTGCGCCAAGGTACGCTCGATCAATGCTTCGATCGACTGCAAGGAATGGAAATTCTCGGGCGTGATATCGCCCTGCGCGATGGCGATATCGAACTCGACCTCGACTGCCAGCATAAGATTCACCATCTTCAACGAGCTGACGCCTAAGTCGCTGAGTTGGGCGTCCACCGGGAAGTGCTTCGGAATCACGCTGCCCGTGCCCAGTACTGCCTTAACGAGCGCGACCAGCCTGTCGCTCACCGCCTCCTTCGCCTGCAAATGCACTCGCTGCCACTCCCCCAAGCCTAAGGCCGATACTGACCGTAGCGCAGGATACGGAATACGAGGAAGCTTTTACATATCTTTGTAAAGTGAGCCGAGCGTCACTAAGTCACGATATAATTTCAAACCAGATTGTTCCGGCGCGATGGCCCCCGCATAATTCGCGCTTTACAAGGCTTAAGTACCCCATCGCATGGCCATAGAGACCCATCGGCTACCCGGTACGCGCATTCCCAGCGCCCGGCAAAACGACCTGACGGCACGCGCCCGGGCCTGCGGCGACATCGCGCGTGCCAATGCGGCAGCGGTCGATGCCGAAGCGCGCTTTCCCGGCGAGGCTTTCCAGGAGCTTCGCAAACAGCGCCTCCTCGGCGTCCAAGTCCCGCAAGCTCTGGGCGGGGAAGGCGCCACCGTCGCGGAGATCGCCGATATTTGCTACATCCTGGGCCAGTCTTGCTCCTCCAGCGCCCTGATTTACGCGATGCATCAAATCAAGATTGCATGCATCGTGCGCCACTTCAAAAACCAACCCGCGCTGGAGCGCATTTTACGCCGCATTGCGGCGGAACAATTGCTCCTGGCCTCCTCCACGACGGAAGGCCAGGCGGGCGGTAACGTGCGATCCAGTGAAGCCGCCGTGGAGCACGACGGCGAGCAGATTACGCTGGAGCGCAAAGCCACGGTGATTTCTTATGCCGTGGAAGCAGACGGCGTCGTGACCACGGCGCGCCGCGCTGCGGATGCCGCGGGGAATGACCAAATTCTGTTGGTTCTGCTGAAGTCGGACTACACGCTGGAGCGATTGCAAGTTTGGGATACCCTCGGCATGCGCGGTACGCACAGCGAAGGCTTCACACTGCGAGCACGTGCCGCGGCGGGCCAGATCTTGCCTGAGCCGTATGAACGCATTCATGCTCAGACCATGGTGCCCTTTGCCCACTTGCTGTGGGGATCGGTTTGGGCCGGCATCGCCGCTGCCGCTACGACAAAGGCGCAAGCCTTCGTGCGTCACGTCGTACGCCAAGCAAACGGCCAAATGCCGCCGGGCGCTGCGCATTTTACCCAAGCCGTATCGACACTGCGTACGCTTCGCGGCGTACTGGCAGCCAGCCTGCGCGGCTATGAAGCCGTCATGGGCGACGACAAAGCGCTCTCCTCGCTGGAATTTCAATCGATGATCACTTTGACCAAGGTGCAGGTATCCGAGCTCGCGGTGGCGGCGGTGATGGCATCGCTGCGTGCCTGCGGGCTGTCGGGATATCGCAATGACACCGAATTTACGATTGGCCGACTGCTGCGTGATGTCCTGTCGGCGCCCATCATGATCAGCAACGACCGAATCCTGGCGAACCTCGCCACGACATCGCTGATGACGCCGCTGCCGACCTCGATCAGTGGTTGATCCGTCCGTGCCTGCGCTTGCCGACCAGCTCTTCGAGCGCATGGGCGTGGACGGCGTGTACGCGCGCACCGCGTTGTATGTCGATCTCGTCGAGCGCCTGGAGCAATACATCACGCGGCAGCGGGAGCCCAGCGCCGAAGTCATGCGCTTTCCACCCGTCATGAGCCGCAAACAGCTGGAGAAATCCGGTTATCTTAAAAGCTTCCCCAATCTGCTGGGTTGCGTCTGCGCCCTGCATGGCTCCGAAAGCTCCATCCGCTCGGCCGTCGAGGTCGCGGAAAGCGGCGGCGATTGGACTGCCTCATTGAGTTCGTCGGACTTGGTGCTGTCGCCGGCTGCCTGCTATCCGCTGTACCCGATTGTGGCGCAGCGCGGCGTATTGCCGCGCGGCGGTCTGCTCTTCGATATCGAGGCCGACGTTTTCAGACACGAGCCCTCAGTCAGTCTCGATCGGCTTCAATCTTTCCGCATGCGCGAATTCGTCAGAATCGGCGTGCCGGACGAGATCGTGGAATTCCGCGAGCAATGGATGGCAAAAGCGCCCGTGTTGGCCACCGAGCTGGGGCTTCCCTTTACCCTGGAGGTTGCCAACGACCCCTTCTTCGGCAGAGTGGGCCAGGTCATGGCGGTAAGCCAACGCCAACAGGAATTAAAATTCGAACTCTTGATTCCGTACTATCCGGGCGCGGCGCCGACAGCGTGCATGAGCTTTAACTATCACCGCGAGCATTTCGGGCAAACGTGGGGAATCCGTGACGACAAGGGCGGCTTGGCGCATACCAGCTGCGTCGCCTTCGGCATCGACCGGCTGGCGGTGGCACTGTTTGCGAACCACGGCGTGAATCTCAAGAAGTGGCCGTTGGTGGCTCGGCAGGCATTGGCGCTAAATGATTGAGCGCTGATGGCTCTGGACTCGCGCGTCGAGCGCTTTTTAGCCGTCCTGGCCGCGAGCAATCCCGCCGAGGTGCGCAACGCCACCGTTGAGGAGCGCCGCGCCGGCCTCAAAAGCCTCATGAATTTCGCGGGACCCGAAATCCCGCTCGATCATGTGGAAGATCGCGTCATCTCGGGACCGGGCGCTCCTTTACGGATTCGGATTTACTCGCCTACAAACGCCCCCATACTGCCCGGGCTCGTTTATTTTCACGGCGGCGGTTTGGTCGCCGGCACCCTGGACACCCATGACCCCGTCGCGCGCGCGCTCGCGCAAGCCGGCGCAGTGCGCGTCATCTCGGTGGATTATCGGCTCGCCCCTGAACACCGCTTTCCTGCCGCTCTCGAAGATGCCAAGTCCGCGGTTGAATATATCAGCGAACACCCGGTTCAGTTCGGAATCGAACCTAACCGGCTTGGTGTATGCGGCGACTCTGCCGGCGCGACGTTGGCGGCGGCCACCTGCCAGGCCTTGGCTCTCACCCGGCGTTCTTCTGTGGCGCTGCAATTGCTCATCTGCCCTATCCTCGATTACAGCCGTTCAACGCCATCCAGGCTCGCGATGTCGAGCGGTTATCTCATCGACCAGGCCACCCTCGACAACGACTTGAAATACTACTTGCCACACGGCACCGACCCGGCGAATCCGCTTATATCGCCGCTACGTTGCGATGAGTTGACGGGCATGCCCCGCACCCTCATTCATACCGCCGAATTCGATCCGCTGCGCGACGAGGGCCGAATTTATTTCGAGCGCCTGGCCCAAGCGCGCAATGAAGTGTCCTACACTTGCCATCCAGGTATGATCCATCTTTTTTATGCCCTGGGAGCCGTTATTCCATATGCGCGCACCGCATTCGAGCAGATCGGCCGAGAGATACGCGCAGCCTTGGCCTGAGCGACACGGACACCGACGTGCCTGAGCGCATTATTGGGGAGCGATTGATCCAGCAGCTGCACGCGGCGCGGGTCGCCGGCGATCTTGCCGGCATGTGCCGTGTTTTAGCCGATGATGGACGCTTCGAAATCCTCGGGGCCAGCGCGGATAAATCCATTGCGATTCGCGCCAACAGTCTGGTCGAGTTTCGCTCCTGGCTCGCGATGATGGTCAAGGTCTTTCGAATCAGCAACTATCAGCTATTGAGTCTAACCGTGGAATCGCCACGGGCGACGGCGCATTGGCGAGCCGACATATTTTCCAAGGTTACCGGCGCCACGATCCCCACAGAACTCGTGGATATCGTGCAGTACAACGAGGACAGCATCGTTACGTACACCGAATTTTTCGCGCCGCGCTGAAAGCCACGGCGATCTCATGTCCCCAGAGCCGCAGTGGTTGACCATCGCACGCGAGATGCGCGCCATTGCCCAAACGGGCTTGGCTTTCACCGCCGACGGCTTCGATCACCAGCGCTACCAACGATTGCGTGAACTGGCCGCGCTGCTGATGGCGCAGGGCTCATCCAGCGAGCACACACCGATTCTCGAGTTGCTGCGCCAGGAAAAGGGCTACGCAACGCCCAAGGTGGATGTCCGAGGCGCAGCCTTCCTCGATGGCCGCGTATTGATGGTGCGCGAAATCAGCGATGGCAAATGGACGCTGCCGGGCGGCTGGGCCGACGTCAATCAATCAGCGGGCGAGTGTGTGGTGAGGGAGATCTCCGAGGAGTCGGGATTCAAAGCTCAAGCCTTGAAGCTCGCAGCCGTTTACGACTATCAACGCAGCGGACACCCGAAGAACCATATGGATTCGATCTACAAGATGTTCTTCATTTGCAAAATCATCGGCGGCGACGCGCGCGCCAGTGATGAAACCAGCGAAGTGGCTTTTTTCCACCGTCACGAATTGCCCCCGCTGTCGTTGGGCAGAGCCACCGCGGCGCAGATCGACAGAATGTTTCACCACGCCGAGCGTCCGGAACTTGCAACCGAGTTCGACTGAAAATCCCGCTCAGGCGTAAGTGATGAGTGTCGGGTCGGGATTGGTATCCAAATGCGGGACACCGTTGTAGCTCACCAGGTGGTGGCGCCGCGGCGTCGAGGCGAACTCCGTCAGAGAACTGTTGCGGATGCGTAGGTTCAGGTCGACTGCAGTCGCAGGAGGCGCGTTAAGGGCCGCGGCGACGATCGCGGCTATGGGCCCGCCGGAACTGACGATGAGCACATTGCCGTCGGGGAAGCGCTGCCGAGCTTCGGCAACGGCCGCAACTGCAGAATCTTGAAACGCTTGCCAAACCGGCATGCCTTCCGGCTGAGTGCGGGCTTCCGCCCACGCCAACAGGGCTTCGCGCAAAACCCGAAAGTGTTCGCGCACCACGACAGGATCGCGTCTCACTGCAGCGAGTGCCGGCGCCGGAAAATTTCCCGAATGCGCCATCATGACGGCTTCCGGTTTGTATTCGTCCAGGCCCGGGAAAGTCTCCTGAAGGAGTTTGGAGCCGAGTTCGGGATGCCCCTCGAAAATGCCTTGTGCAGTTTCCGTCTGACGCCGCAGGGTGCCGGTGAATACGGCATCGAAGCGTATATTGCGTCTGCCCAAATACTCGCCCAGCAGGCGAGCCTGCGTAAAACCGATGTCGGTCAGCCGGTCGTAGTGCTCGGTACCGAAAGCCGCCTGGCCATGGCGCACGACGTAGATAACGCCCACGGTTTGCTAGAAGGTCTGCGAAGCGATCGGCATCATCGCGATACTGTAGCATCCGTGGTGTCGGTGCTCCACGGCAAGTCGAGCGCGACGATGAGTCCCCCTCCTTCTCGATTGGCCAATTGAATGCGCCCGCCGTGCGCTTCGGCGATCTCTCGGGCGAGCGCCAGCCCCAACCCCGTGCCGCTGCGCTTGGTCGAATAGAACGGCAACAACGCTTGCGCGAGCACGGCCTGGCTCATGCCTGAGCCGCGATCGCGCACTTCAATCCGTTGGCCGGCGCCGGCACACGCAATCGACAGCTCGACCTCAGCGGAAGGGCCGCCCGCCTCGTGGGCGTTCTTCAGCAAGTTAATCAAAGCTTGTTCGACTTGACCGCGATCAAACCATCCGGCCAGCTGAGGCGGAGCTGAACTCTGAATGAATGGCTGCTGGCCCTTCAGGTCTGCGATGAACTGTTCCCAGGGCACCCTTTCCTGACGAGGCGCCGGCAATTTCGCAAAGGTCGCGTAGCCGCTGACGAATTGATGCAGGTGCTCGGCACGCTCGCCAATCGCGGAGAAAACCTGGGGCAGCGCGGCGTAGTCGCCGCGGCGTGCAATTTCGGCGCCGGAATGCGCCAATGAGGACAGGGGTCCCAAGGAATTATTGAGCTCATGGCTCAACACCCGGATCAGCTTCTTCCACGTGGACACTTCCTGGCGCGACAGCTCACGCGTGAGGCGCTTCAACAGGTAAAGCCGGAAGGCACGTCCTTGCAAAATGAACGCGCGCTGCGACAAGTGAAATGTTTCTTCAACGCCGTCGATCTCGCTGGAAAACAAGCTGTCGCCCTGCTCGGCGGCTGCGCCGCGCAACGCCGCCGGTGCCCGCGCCAAAGCATCGCTGAATCGCAGACCCTGAAGGCTGCGCCCTTCGCTCAACAAATGCCGCGATGCCAGGTTCGCATACGCAACCCGGTCGTTGGCATCGACCAAGACCAACGCGACCGGAGAATTCTGCATCACCGTATCGAGCAAAAGCTCACGCTGCACCAAGTGCGCCCGTTGCTGGCGCAGCGCCGCCGCCAGTTCGTTGTGCGCCGTCATCAGCTCACCCAGTTCGTCATCGCGATCCGCGACCAAGGATAAGCTGAAGTCTCCTTCACGGTAGCTTGCTACCGTGCCCGAAAGCGCGCGCAGCATTTGCTCAATCGGACGCATGATGCGCGAGCAGAGCCACAGTACGGGCAGCAAGGCAGCGCCGACGATGAGCAACCAACCCAAGAATGGGTCACCGATGTGTCTCGCGGAAATAGCGCTGAGCGCCGCCGTTGCTGCCACAAGGGCGATCAGCAAGAGCGCGAGCTTGGCTTTCAGGCTCACGGGTCGATCAGGCGCCGCTCGAGGGGCGCAGGTTGAAGCGCTCCAGACGTCGGTACAAGGCCTGCCGCGAGAGCCCAAGGCTCTGCGCCGCTCGGCTGATGTTGCCGCCCGCCTCGCGCAAGCTCGCCTCCAATACTTCCTTGCTGAAATGCTCGCTTTCGCGGGGCACCGCGCGCGGCGCGGCCGGTAGATTCAAATCCGCGGCGGCCACGTGGCTGCCGCTGGCCAAAAGCTTGGCGCGTTCGATTTGGTTGCGCAGCTCCCTTACATTGCCGGGCCAGTCATGCGCCAGCAGCGCCGCCGCCGCGTCCTCGCTCAATTGCAACGTGTGCTCAAGAAAGTGGCGCGCCAGCGGCAAAATGTCCGCCGGACGGTCCGCCAGCGCCGGAACCGCGATGTCGATAACGTTCAGCCGGTAATAGAGGTCTTCGCGGAAGCGTCCCTCGCGGATCAGAGTGGGTAGATCCGCGTTGGTCGCGCTGAGTATGCGCACGTTTGCCGTGCGAGTCTTGCTCGAGCCCAGCATTTCGAACTGACCGGTCTCGAGCACCCGCAGCATTTTGACTTGTCCGGCGAGAGGTAGGTCGCCAATTTCGTCCAAGAACAACGTCCCGCCGTTCGCGGCCT
>JAQGOD010000302.1 GCA_028293775.1 Gammaproteobacteria bacterium | reverse complement strand
TGATTGGCCGCATCTGTAGTCCGTTTCCGCCACCGGCGGCACACCGGTCTTGCTGACGCCGGGTAATTACATGGTCGAGCACGTTGCGGAAAGCCGTGACCGCCGGTTCATGATTTACGATGCGAATACCGGTGCGACGGCAGGCGATGAAGATCGCAGGCATCTGTTCCGTGTGCCGGTCGATCACGCCGGATCGGTCGCCCTTACCTCGGGAGATAGCTTGGAATGGACACCTGTCAGCGCTTCCGAGACCCAAGTTGCCTTCGTCGCCGCCGGTCCGCAGCATCCGCCGACAGTCGGTATCGTGGGACTGGACGGAAAGCATCGCAATGCATTGGATGCCGCCGTCAACCCAGAATTTCCGAGCGCCAAACTCGTCGCGCCCAAGCCGGTCACGTTCTGGGCAGGCGATGGAACGCTGGTGCACGGGCAGCTGTTTGACACGGGCGGCGCGAAATCCGCCGCTCGAAAAGCCGGAGTGATATTCGTGCATGGCGGGCCGCCGCGGCAGATGCTTCTTGGGTGGCACTACATGGATTACTACAGCAATGGTTATGCGGTGAATCAATATCTCGCCGCGCACGGCTTCGTGGTGCTCTCAGTGAACTACAGACTCGGCATCGGTTACGGCCGCGAGTTCCACCATCCCGAGCACGCAGGCTTTGCAGGCGCGGCTGAATATCAAGACGTTGTGGCCGGCGCGCATTTTCTACAGTCGTTGCCTAGCGTCGACGGGAAGCGCATCGGTATTTGGGGCGGCTCTTACGGCGGATACCTGACCGCGCTGGCGCTCGCGCGCAATTCAGACCTCTTCAAGTCCGGCGTCGATTTGCACGGCGTGCACGATTGGTCGCTATTGATGGACGAGTGGACGGGCCAGCAAGGCTCTCGCTTTGAGAAAGGCGATCGCGAAAAAGCCATGGAGGTCGCTTGGAATTCATCGCCGGATGCACAAATTGAGACCTGGAAATCGCCCGTCCTCTTGATTCAAGGGGACGACGACCGAAACGTGCCGTTTCAGCAGACCGTCGATCTAGCGCGCCGGCTGGAGGAACGCAATCTTCCCTTCGAGGAACTTGTGATACCGAACGAAATTCACGGCTTCCTGCGTCATGCAACGTGGCTGCGCGCCGATGAAGCGACGGCGAATTTCTTGTCGCGCACGCTCGGCGTCCAAGGCGAATGAATTGATTGGTTACTGGGACGCGTGTTGCCGAGGTCGCTTGCGCCGTTCCTCGGACGGGTAAGAGCGCTGACCCGCATTGGCCGTCTCATCGGTATTGGCTATGTACTGCGGGCTAAAACCTCGAAGCTGCACAATGCTGGGAAGCAAGCTCGCATTTTCCCGCTCGGGCGAGCGCGTGTCGGGCGAGTGCGCCCCTGACAATTGCGCCGCGTGCAGCTCGACGAACGCCGATGCCCTGCGCCGTTCAGCGGCACCGTGCGCGCGCCAACCGATTAATTCCGCTCTGACGTACGCAGCCGACAACGCGATTCCGGCGACGACGATGACCATCAGCACCATATCGAGGTTCATTGTCCACCCTTCAATATTCTGAAAGCACCCAAAGCCCACCCTGCGGGTGCGGCGAACAATTGCAAGGTGCTGATTGTAATATTGACTGATATTTTAACGTCCGGTTCCGTTTTAGTAAATCACCGGGAGTTCGCGCGAATATGGGGCACTTGGTAGTGCTGCGCTTTTGGCATTGGGCTTGACCTACCCGCAGAGGCTGCCGATTTGGCGCTGCAGCACGCCCTGATATATCCCGCGGCCCATTCGGCCCGATCGCGGCCTGCCCGTCAGCGGTTTAAAGGCTCAGTCTTCATTGCGCAACTTGGCGATACGCTCCGCGGTCAGGTCCGATGCCTTGACGCCATATCGAGCGGTGACGTAGTTGGCCACTGCAGCAATCTCGACATCGGAGTAGGTGCTGCCGAAGTCCGGCATGTTATCCGGGTCGATCAACAGATGGCGCTCGCCACCGTGGATGATGACTTGCGCCACGTTATTGCCGCTCGGATCATTGACCGAACGCGTGCCTAGGAGCGTCGCGAACGGCATAACCGGGCTCGCCCCGGTCCAACCATGACAACCGGCGCAAGCGCCTTCGTACACTTCTTTCCCATGGGTATTCGAGTCGCTCGCGTCAAGCTGCGCGGTCGCCGGAGGAGTGGAGCGCGGCTCCGCAAGGTCCGATGCGACACTCGGCACGGTACGCAAGTAAGCCACCATCGCCGTGATGTCGCTGGGTTTCAAATGGCTCAAGCTCTCGTCGACCGCTTCGCCCATGGGCCCGGAGGCCGTTCCGCGCCCGTCGGCGTGTCCTATCGACAGATAGGACGCCAAGTCGGCATCGCTCCAGGCGCCGACACCGCCGCTGTGATCAGGCGTGATGTTGTAGGCGCGCCAGCCGCTTTGAATGGCTCCGCCAAACTTCTCGCGGTTGTTCAATGCAAAGAAAAGATTGCGCGGCGTGTGGCATTCACCGCAGTGGCCCATGGCCTCGACGAGGTACGCGCCTCGATTCCACTCAGCGGTACGATCGACATGCGGTTCAAAGCGCTTGTCGGGGTTGAATAGGGCCGACCAGATGCTCATGAGGCCACGCTGATTGAATGGAAACGAGAGCGTATTCTTGGGCGCCGGGGCATGCAGCGGCTTGAGCGAGAACAGATAGGCCTTGATCGCGAGCGCATCGGCGTCCGACATGTAGGTGTAACTGGCATACGGCATGGCCGGATAGAGCTTGGTGTTGTTGCGGCCTACACCCTTGTGTACCGCATCCAGGAAATTCGCATCGCTGTAGTTGCCGATCCCGGTTTCCGGATCCGGCGTGATGTTGGTGGAGTACAGCGTTCCGAACGGCAATACAAAGGCACGGCCGCCTGCAAAAGGCGCACCGTCCTTGGCGGTATGGCAGACCACGCAATCCGCGGCGCGCGTCAGGTACTCTCCGCGCTCGACCAGGCTCGCCGACTTCAGTTCCGCGGCGGGGCCCGTCGGGTCCTGCTCATGATACGCGCCGAGCGCAACGGTCTTGCTGCCTGCGAAGTCCAAGGGATGCGGACCGAACACGATGTATGCGCTAAAGAGAAGGGCGATGACGATGATCGCCGCCAGTGTCCACAATACGGGATGGGTTTTCATGCGACACCTAATTTGGGGAAGGGAAGCACATGGATACGTTTACCGGTTGCAGCGAACACCGCGTTCGCGACGGCCGGCCCAATGGGCGCAACGCCGGGCTCGCCTACCCCCGTCGGCGCCTCGGTCGAAGGCACAATGTACACCTCGACCTTGGGCATTTCATTCATTCGCAGCACGCGGTAATTGTTGAAGTTATCCTGTTCGACGCGGCCGTCCTTGAGCGTAACGGCGCCATACAGTACCGCCCCGAGCCCGAAGCCGATTCCGCCTTCCATCTGCGCGGTGATGATGTCGGGATTGATGGGCGTTCCGCAGTCCACCGCACACACCACGCGATCCACTTTGACGTTGCCGGATTTGTCGACGCTTACTTCGGCGACTTGTGCCACAAAGCTCTTGAACGCTTCCGCGACCGCGATCCCGCGCCCCTTGCCCGGAGGCATCGGACCGCTGTTCCAGCCTGCCTTGTCGGCGGCCAATTCCAGGACGGCTTTCATGCGCGGTTGGTGCTCGAGCAGCGAACGTCTGAATGTAAATCCATCCACACCCGCGGCGTGCGCTGCTTCATCGATGAAGGCTTCCACGGCAAAGACGGTATGCGAGCTGCCCACCACGCGCCACCATAAGATGGGCACACCGGTCTTGGTGGTCGACAAGTCCACGGCGATGTTGGGTATGGCATAGGCGATCGTGGCAGCGCCCTCCACCGAAGTGGGATCGATGCCGTCCTTGATGCCAGCGGCAAATGGCCCGCCTGCCATGATCGATTGACCCACGATCACATGGTGCCACCCGGTCAGCTGGTTCTGTGCATTGAGGCCGGCTTCGAGCTTGTGAAAGTACATGGGGCGGTAGAGGCCGCCATGGATGTCGTCTTCGCGCGTCCACTGCAATTTGATCGGCGTACCGTCGGCACCGTACGCCTTGGCGATCGAGACGGCTTCAACGATGTAGTCCGAGATCGTGTTTGCGCGCCGGCCAAAGCTGCCGCCGGCATACAACGTATGAATGCTGACCTGCTTCGGATCCAAGCCGGCGGCCTGTGCGGCATTGGCCTGATCGATGGTTTGGAATTGATCTCCCGCCCAGATTTCGCAACTCTTCGCATCGAGTTTGACGACGGCATCGAGCGGCTCCATGGGCGCGTGCGCCAGGTAGGGAAATTCGTAGCTCGCGGTTACGGTGCGGGCCGCTTCACCGATCGCCTTCTTGGCATCCCCATCTTTGCGCGCGGACGAGGCGGGTTGATCCGCCAGTCGCCGATAT
>JAQGOD010000297.1 GCA_028293775.1 Gammaproteobacteria bacterium | reverse complement strand
AAACGCCGTTTGATTGTTGAGCACGCTGAGTTTGGGGCTCGATAGCACCTTTACTTTGCCGAAGGATTCAAGCAGCGATACGGCGACCGATAGGTTGCCGAGGAAACTGGTGGGATTCGAACTTATGAACTGCAGCACGGCCAAAGCCGGGGTGGGCAGCGGTGTGCTGCTCGGCGGAAAAGTGATCCCACCGGGGCCACTGCCGGGAATGCTGCCGCCGGGCAACGGTGCGGGACCCTGTGGCTGTTGAGTGATCGATAGGCTGCCGTTGCCGAATTTCTGCCAATTGATACCCTGCTGGTATTGATCCGAGAGCTGCACCTCGGCAATCGTGGCTTCGATCAATACTTGGCGGCGGGCCGATCGCAGCACGACATCCAAGAACTCCTGTACCCGATCCTGCTGGCGGGCAGTGGCCCTGACAACCAACAGCCCGGTTTCGGCATTTGCAATTACCAAGGTGGGTTCTTTGAATGCGACAGCCGCGATGAATTCAGCAGGCGCGGCGCCCGCAGTCGGGCTCGCTGGAACGGGAACGGGAATGGGAATGGGAATGGGAGCGGATGCCACTGGTAGCGGCGCCACGGCGCTTGCAGCGGCGGCGCCCTGACCGCTCGCCTGCACGGTGGCGTCGCCGACCAAAGCTTTGACGTTGGCGACGAGGGAATACCAGAATCGATTGCGGGAGACGCCTGACAATTCGGAAGTCGAATTGTTGTTCGAGGACTCGCCGCCGCCGGATGTACCCACCGCAGCGCCGCTTGAGGCCTGGATTTGCGTGGCAATGTTGCTTGCGGACTTCGATTCGCGCTCAATATTGACGTAGTCGATCTTGTATTGCCGCTCGAAGGGCGTGTCAGGCCGCACGACGATGGTCGAATCCTTGAATTCGTAACGCATGTCGACCTGCTCGGCGATGCGACTCAAGATCTGGTGCAATGTCTGGTCGACCGCAATGAGCGTGACCGCACCCACGACGCGTGGACTGATATCGAGACTGAGCTTGGCGTCCCGGGCCAGTACGAACAAGACGTCGGCCACGGCCACGTTATTGACGGCAACGGTGAACACGTCGGTCTTGCCGGTGGCGCGCGGTGCTGGCGGCATCAGCGGTGCCGCATTCGGTTGCAGCGGGGAGTCCGGGGCTTTGACCACTGCAGGCGTGGCCGCGGGCTTGGTTTCGCGCTGCGAGGAGGCCGCACAGGCTGAAAGACCCATCGTCAGCAATAGCAGCGCGGCTGAGCACCCGTTCCAAACATGCGACGCCAATCCGTGCGGCGGCTCGAACATAACTGTCTCCAAACATGTACACCGCCGGCAATTGGCCGGCGCCCTTGACGGCTTGAGTGAGAACGCGGTCACTCTCCCGCCGAAACTCGATAATTCCCAACACCTCACGTCCTTCAGGCAGTATCGGCTCAATTTGGCGGTTCAGTAGGCGACCATGACTCACTCTATTGAATTCAAAGCGGTCACAAAGCGCTTCGGCGATCGCTCGGCGCTCCGCTCCGTCAGCTTTTCCGTACCGACCGGTGCGATATTTGGCTTGGTGGGTTTGAATGGAGCCGGCAAGACCACTCTCATCAAGTGCTTGCTGAACTTCACCTTCCCCGATTCGGGCGAGGTGCTCATCTTCTCTGTACCCGCCGCCGAATCACGGGCGCGCAGCCCTTTGGCCTATTTACCGGAGCGTTTCATCCCGCCGTCGTATTTGACCGGACTCGAATACCTGCAGGCGATGTCGCGGCTGTACGGTGTGGAGTTGCCTGTTCAGCGCATCGAGGCGGCAGTTGCCGCGATCGATCTTGATCCGAAGTACCTATCGAAACGGGTTGGCTCCTATTCCAAAGGATCCGGCCAAAAGCTTGGAATTGCCGCGGTATTGCTGTCTGATCGAAATCTCTTGGTGCTCGATGAGCCCATGAGCGGTCTCGATCCGCGCGCCCGCGCCTGTCTAAAAGCCGAAATCAACGCCGCTCGTGAGCGCGGCACCACAGTGTTTTTCAGCTCGCATTCGCTTGCGGACATCGAGGAGCTATGCGATTGCTTTACTCTCTTGCACCACGGCGAAATCAAGTACATCGGCGGCGCCAAAGAACTCTGCGAACGCACCGGCACCGATAGCCTAGACGAGGCATTTCTGAAAGCGGTCGAGGAGCGGGACACGGGGACGTAGTATCGAAACCGCTACTGCGTCACATTCCATTGCCGTCACCTGCGATCACCGTCTGGACGCAAGCAGGCGCCGGGAATCCCTCCTCCCGTGATCGCGCGCACGGATTATTATGCGGCAGGCGCTTTAGCATTGCATCGATGCAGGCTAACTCAGTGCAAATCGATAAACCGAGGCTTCTCATATCCATCGCCGCAGAAGGCGGTGCGTTAGCGGTTTACGGAAAGGCGATTGATTCGAGGGATTGCCGCTACAAGGTGCTGCTCACGCACCAGACACCGAGCTTTCTTGATGAAGAAGCGGCCGGTGCAAACATCCGCCGCGACTCCGGTTGGCTGCCCAGTTGGTCTGCCGCGATGAAGTCGCTTAGTCGTTATCCGTGGCCCCAGCTCGCCGGCATGTTCGTCGATCCGAGTGTTCGGCAAGCAGTATGGGACGCCATTCAGGACTATCAGAGACATGCGCCGCGGCCCGTGCGCGATGGCGCACTCAAAGGGTGGCGCAAGGCATGTGGAATTAGCACTCAACCGGAAGGCATAACCTCATGATCGATTCCGATTTCGAAACCGTGATGGAATATTCCTTCAGCGCCCGATGTTGCCTGCGAGAGCCCATTCCGGAGATTTTCGATGCGGCAAGGTTCCTCGATGCCGCGGTATCAGCCCATACGGCCGCGCGCTTCGACCTTGCCGAGGAACTGTTCCGACTCGCAGATCTACAAACCGTTAGAGAGTGGACCAATTCGCTCTGGAGTGCTCACAGTCCGTACGCGAATAAACCGATGTCGGTTGTGCAGTCGCGAAGCCAGATTGAAACAACTGCAAGTTCTTATATTCCGTCCAGCGTCCGCCGTGCGGTGCTCGCGCGAGACGGCCATCACTGTCGATTTTGCGGCATTCCGGTAGTCGCCGCGGCGGTCCGCAAGCGCATCCATGAGCGCTACCCCACCACCGTAAATTGGTCGTCGAGCAATCAAGACCAGCATGCGGCATTTCAATGCTTTTGGCTTCAATACGATCACCTGATGCCACGCTCGCGCGGCGGCTCGAGCGATGCCGACAATATTGTCGTTACCTGCGCGGGCTGCAACTTTGGCCGAATGGAGCGCCTTTTGAGTGAAGTCGGCCTTATGGATCCTCGAACAAGGGAACCGAGGCAATCCCTCTGGGATGGACTTGAGCGTTTTCTGTGATGTTTGGCGCAACCGCAACGAGCAACCCAGCGCGATACACTGTGCCCATCGACTCAAGGGGTGAAGTGGATGCGAACAGCGAACATGTCTCCCAAGACAATTTTGTCACTGCTTTTCTTATCCGCCGTTGCGGTCGCCACGGCCGATTCCGGAAACCTACCCGTCGATGCACCGGGCGAACTGAAGCGCCTCATTGGTGAGTACAGCTCGGCCGACACTCGTGAGTACGGCCCGGAAGCAACCCGGCTGACGATCGCCGAAGCAGGCGGAAAACTATTTGCGGAAGGGCTTGGGCTGCACTCGATACCGTTGCGGCGACTGGCCGCGACGCGGTTTTCCGTCGACGACGGGACGGACATCGGACAAGCGGCGCACTTGGACTTTGAAGCGGATCAAAGTCAGCGAGCCTCGGCCGTTGTCATCAGAGGCACCCGGCTGCCGCTAAGGGACATCGGCCGTGAAGTCATGGAAACGATTAGAGCCGGAGTCAACGGCGATCCAGCACGGCTGCGCAAAGCCGCGCTTGCCGCCAAGCCCCCCATAGAGCCGGCGCCGAAGCGTGCGTCTGACCTCGTCAACCTCGCGACGATCGATCCTACGATCAAATTCGACATTCGCTACGCTGGCTCGAATAACTTTATTGGATTCCCCCTCTATGAGAGGCCAGCCGCCTACCTCCAACGTCCGGCGGCCGAGGCGCTGGGCCGCGTGCAACTCGCGCTGGCGTCGAAGGGTTATGGGTTATTGATCTATGACGGCTATCGACCATGGTTCGTCACGAAGATGTTCTGGGATGCTACTCCCGATATGGCGCACGTCTTCGTGGCCGATCCGTCGCAGGGGTCGCGGCACAACCGCGGCTGTGCCGGTGATCTTACGCTCTATGAATTAAAGTCAAGCAGGGCTGTTGAGATGACAGGACAGTATGACGAGATGTCGCGACGGTCCTACGCTGACTATGTCGGCGGCACGAGCCGTCAGCGCTGGCTGCGGGATCTGCTGCGCACCGAAATGGAGGCGCAAGGCTTTTCCGTATATCCCGAAGAGTGGTGGCATTTCGACTATAAAGACTGGGCGGAC
>JAQGOD010000289.1 GCA_028293775.1 Gammaproteobacteria bacterium | reverse complement strand
CCGTACTTTTCACGTAGGACGGTCTTCTGCACCTTGCCGGTGCCGCCCACGGGAAGGGATTCCAAGAATATCACCTCCTCCGGTACCCACCACTTGGCCATCCGCTCGGCGAGGAATGCGAGGATGTCATGCTGCTCCAAGCTGTGTCCCGGCTTGCGAACGACGAATAGCAGCGGCCGTTCCTGCCATTTAGGGTGCTTCACGCCGATGACGGCCGCCGCCGCGACGGCCGGGTGTCCGATGGCGGTGTTCTCCAGGTCTATCGAACTGATCCACTCGCCGCCGGTCTTGATTAGGTCTTTGGCACGGTCCCTGATTTGCAGAGTGCCGTGGGAATCAATGGTCGCGATATCGCCCGTGGGAAACCACCCGTCCTCAAGCGGCGAGGTGTCATTCTTGTAGTAGTCACTCACTATCCAATGTCCGCGCACCAGGAGTTCGCCTTGCGATCGGCCATCGCGCGGCAGCGTCGTTCCGTCCGTCCCGACGACTTTGATTTCCACCCCGAACACCGGTTTTCCGCAATTGGCGGTTGCCGCATGGCGTTGCGCCGGTTCCCATTGCAGCTGCTCTCGCGTCGCGCAACTCATGGTGGCCACTGCCGTGGTTTCCGTCATGCCCCAGCCCTGCCGCACCTCGATGCCGAAGCGCTGGTCGAATTTGGCAATCATGGCGAGCGGTACCGCCGAGCCGCCGGACACGACACGTTGCAGGCTCGAAAACCGCAAGTTGTGCTGTTCGACGTATTGCAGAAGCTGCAGCCACACCGTAGGCACGCCCGCACTCGCGGTAACTTTTTCGTTTTCCATCAACTCGTACAGACCGGCACCGTCCAAGCGAGGTCCAGGCAGGACGAGTTTCGATCCGCCGATGAAGCATCCGTACGGGATGCACCAGCCGTTGATATGAAACATCGGCACCACGGGGAGCATCGTATCGCGGGGGGAAAGGGACAGCAGCGCAGGCATGCAAATGGTCATGGCATCCAAAACAATCGCTCGATGCGAATACAACACGCCCTTTGGATTTCCCGTCGTGCCCGAGGTGTAGCAGATGGCGGCGGCAGCGCGTTCGTCGAAGGTAGGCCACGAGAACTCTTCGCTCTGGGACGCGATCAGGGTCTCATAGCAATAGATATTCGCAATGCCATCAAGCGCAGGCATTGTCTCCCCGTCGCTCATGCATATCCAGGCCCTGATATTGGGACAAAGTCCGGCAATGCCGGCAATCAGCGGCGCGAAGCTCGTATCAAAAAAGAATATGCGGTCTTCCGCGTGGTTCAAAATGTAGACTAGTTGTTCGAGATGCAGACGCGGATTGCACGTGTGCACGATCAAACCGCTGCCGGACACTGCGTAATAGATCTCTACGTGCCGGTGATTGTTCCAAGCGAGGGTTCCCGCGACAGATCCAGCCTCTAACCCGAAATCGGCGAGCGCATTGGCAAGCTTTTTGGCGCGTGCGGCGCAGTCGGCGAAGGTATAGCGAAATACGGGGCCATGCGTCTCGCGCGACACAATTTCCGTCTCGCCGTTCTGTGCGGCGGCATGCTCGATGATTGAGGAAATCAGCAGGGGCTGTTCCATCATGAGTCCTCGTTGGAGCATCTTGCTTGTTTCCTTTATTGATTATGCTTTTTGTGGGCGGCGGCGCTCTCCTGGGCGCGGTAGGCGATCCAGCTCTGTTCAATCAAGTAGGCGTGCACGTTGTCGGCATCCTTATCGCTCAAGATGTCATCGAATCGTTCCATCCCGGCGGGGGCCAATGCGCCCTTGAGCAAAATATCCTTGAAGGCGACGTGCAGACCGTCGCTGAGCTTTCGAAGATCAGGCGTGGTGCTGGGGCCCAGCTGGTGGCAGCGCGTGCATTGTTCGATGAAAGTGATTTCTCCGGCATCGATCTGCGCCTTCGTCGCCTTTTGCTCGGGCGGCTTGGGGAAGAGCGGCTCGGTTCGGCGCGGCGGAGTGGGGACCGTGCTGCCGCCCAGTTTGAAGGCGATAATTCGATTGGTGTTCTCATACTTGAGCGCTGCGCTGCTCGGCGGGATGGCGCCAACCGTGATCGGGGTGCCGCCATAGCCGACTTGAACGGCGACGTACTGTTCGCCGTTGATGGAATACGTCATCGGCGCGGCCATGATGTGACTGCCGGTCTGCAAAACTTTCAAAACTTTGCCGGTATCGGCCGCATAAACCCACAGCGCGCCGCTGCCGCGGCCTTGAAAGACTAGATTGCCCGCGGTGGACATGACGCCGCCGTCGTAGCCGCGGATGCCGGAAGAAGTTTCATGTTCCCACACGACTTTTCCAGCCACAGGATCCCAGGCGCGAATCAACTCCCGCACCGGTTTCACATGCCCGGAGGCCTTCACTTGCCGACCAGCCTTCACTGCCGCCTCATCGGGCACGGCACCAAACAGCCGCGTGGCATCCTTCGCGTCATACGTGTCATCGGGAATAATGCCCTGCACCGTGAAGAAGCCTTCGACGTACTTCACTTTGCTGCCGTTATGCAGCAAGTCGACCCAAATCGTCGGCACGTCGATCACCGGAATGTAGGCCAAATGAGTTTGTGAGCTATAGGACATCGGATTCCAGGTGTGGGCGCCGAACCAAGAAGGGTAGGTGAGCTTGGCCGTGTCGTACCAATTCGATTGTTCGGTAAGCACGGGCCGCCCGGTTTTCATATCGACCTGCGTCGCCCAGTTCATAAAGGCAAAATTCTTGGCGGATAGCAGCTTGCCGGTCTTGCGATCCAACA
>JAQGOD010000288.1 GCA_028293775.1 Gammaproteobacteria bacterium | reverse complement strand
ACGCAGGCGCTGCGACTTGTTGGCCTTCTCCCGCTCGCGCGAGGTGATGGCAATGGCCGGCACCATGCTCGTGACATCCTCGGTCTGCCACAACACCTCGAACAGCGCCACTTCGCTGCTGCGGCCTTTGAGCGTGGCGATATCGATTTGCCGCACCGAGGCGCGCCAATCGGGCGACAGCCGCTCAACCATGGTTGCGGTGGTCATGATCTGCCCCGCTTTGGCTTGGCTGGTCATGCGATTGGCCGTGTGCACCGCCGATCCGAAGATATCTCGGTTCTCGAGAACCACGGGCCCAAAGTTGCAGCCGATGCGGATCGCAACCGTCTGCTCTTCAACCTTGAGCTGAGGATGCGAGGCAATCTGCTTCTGCATTTGCGCAGCCGCGTTCAGCGCATCATCGGCGGTAGGAAAGGTCGCCATCACCTCATCGCCCATCGTCTTGATCACCGTGCCATGATTTTGATCGGTCGCGGCGCGCATCACGTCGATGCAGATTCCAACCATGTCGCGCGCGCGAAGATCGCCCAGTAATTCGTAGAGCTTTGTGCTGCCGACGACATCGGCAAATAGGATGGCTACTTCGATTTCTTTGCCCATTGCCTATCTCATTATACTTAACGCAGGGTCGGGCCGCTCAGGACGATTGGACCGGGCCGCGCAGGCCGCGCCGCTTAGGCAGCCATGTCCTGCCTTATGATCGGGAGGGCCGAAAACAACGTCTCCGGCACTGCCTCTGGCCTTGCTGCGACGTCTGAGAGGAAGCGCCGCCAAGCGCGGGCACCCTCCCGTCCCGCCATAACACCATGCATGTGACGCGTGATCGAGTGCAGCCGCATGCCTCGCTGCGCGCATCCTTTCGCGTAGGACACCATGCGATCGACGATTTGCCACGGCTCTGGAATCACCCAGGCCGGGTCGATCAGCTTGCGCTCGAGTTCGGCAAGCAATGCGGGACGGTGATAGGCGGCGCGCCCCAACATGGTGCCATCGACTAGGCCGACGTTCGCCTCCGCCGCGGCAGCATCGGCGAGTCCACCATTGAGAATCACGGTTAATTCCGGCCGCTCGCGCTTGAGGCGATGCACGAATTCATACTTCAGAGGCGGGATTTCGCGATTCTGCTTGGGAGACAGTCCTCCCAATATCGCCGCGCGTGCATGGACGATGAGCGCGTCGATACCTGCGGGGGCCACGGTATCGACAAATCCTGCGAAAAACTCGTAATCGTCGCGATCATCAATGCCGATGCGGCACTTGACGGTCACCGGCAGATCGGTTGCATCACGCAAGGCGCGCACGCATTCGGCCACCAATGCCGGCTTTAGCATCAGACATGCGCCGAAGGAACCGTTCTGCACCCGATCGCTCGGGCACCCTACATTCAGATTGATTTCGGCATAGCCGGCGGTACTGCCGATGCGCGCAGCCTTGGCCAATTCCAACGGGTCGCAGCCGCCCAGCTGCAGCGCGACCGGGTGCTCGCCCGCATCGTGATCGAGCAGTTGCCGTACATCGCCGCGCACAATGGCGGCGGCGACGATCATTTCCGTATACAGCAGAGCGTGCGGGGCAGAGAGGCGATGAAGGAAACGACAATGCCGGTCGGTCCAGTCCATCATCGGCGCGACGCATACGCGGCGGTTCAGCGGCGTCACGGCAGCGCTGCCGCCATCCCGGTTGTTTGTTTTAACCATAAAGACCGCATGTTGCATGGGCGCCCCGCTGCGCGCAACAAAAGTCTTTAGAAACCGAGCGTCAGCTGCGGACTGTCCGATGCTGGCGGGCGAAAAAGGCTGGTATCGAGCTCATAACGCTCACGGGATCCGGCAAATCCCAACTTGCGCTTCGCCAGCTCGAACCGAGTGCCCAAGAGCTCCGCGTAGGCACCCGTACCGCTCATTCGCGTACCGAACTGCGAATCATAGTCCTTCCCACCGCGAGCCTGATTGATGAGCGACATAACGTGCTTGGCGCGGTCGGGGTAGTGGTCGGCCAGCCATTCGCGGAACAGTATTTTCACTTCATGCGGCAATCGCAGCAAAACGTAGCCGGCACGCGTGGCGCCGGCGGCTTTTGCCGCACTGAGGATATCTTCCATTTCATGATCGGTGATCGCCGGAATGACCGGCGCGACCAGCACGCCCACCGGAATGCCCGCCTCGGCCAGCTGTTGGATCACGCGCAGCCTAGCCTGCGGCGAGGCGGTCCTCGGCTCGAGCGTCCGCTTGATCTCGTTCGTCAACGAGGTGATGCTCAGCATGACCGACACCAAACGATGCTTCGCAAGCTCGGCGAGCAAATCAAGATCGCGAATAATCAACGCGCTCTTGGTGACGATGGTCACTGGATGGCGGCACCGAGCCAGCACGGCAAGAATGCCGCGCGTGACCTCGAGGCGCTTCTCAACGGGCTGATAGCCGTCGGTATTGATGCCGAGCGCGATCGGTTTGCACACATATTTAGGCTTTGCGAGCTCCGCCTCCAGGATTTTCACGGCGTCCGCCTTGTAGAAAAGCTTGGTCTCGAAATCCAGGCCTGGCGAAAGACCCAGATAGGCATGGCTTGGACGGGCGAAGCAATAGACGCAGCCGTGGCTGCAGCCGCGATAGGGATTGATGGAGACATCGAAGCCCACATCGGGCGAATCGTTCGATGTGATAACGCTGCGCGCTCGGTCGGGCAGAACAGTTTCCGTCAGGTTCTCGACAATCTCGTCTTGATACCAACCGTCATCCGTTTGTTCCAAGCTCAGCGAATCGAATCGCCCGGGAACATTCGATGCGACGCCCCGACCCTTGAAGGATTGATGACCGAAGAAATTGCGCGGCATGGGGAAACTGTACGCGTCAATCGAGGGTTCGTAAATCCAGTAGTCGAGGCGCTCGACTACTGTATAAGCGACGGTGCAGTGCGACGCGCTAACTTAAGTTTCTTTGCCAGAGTTTGTGCGTCATAGGGTGCCCGCAGCTTCACGTCGGTGTTGTCAAAGTAGCAA
>JAQGOD010000280.1 GCA_028293775.1 Gammaproteobacteria bacterium | reverse complement strand
CTTGATCCACCGCTGGCCACGAGCGATCAATCGGCGGGGGCATCGAAGGATGAGGACTACGTGATCTTGTCCACCATCCATTCCGCGAAAGGGCAAGAATGGGACAACGTGTACGTGCTCAACGTCTCGGACGGCAATTTCCCCTCCGAGTTCTCCACCGGCAAGCCGGAAATGATCGAGGAAGAACGGCGCTTGCTGTACGTCGCCATGACTCGGGCGCGCAACGAGTTGCATCTATGTGCTCCGCTCAAATTTGCCGTCACACAGCAGGCCAAGCATGGCGACGCCCATGTGTACGGTGCCAAGAGCCGATTCATGACTGACAAGGTACTGGACAGCCTGGAGAAGATTTCCGTGCGCACGACCGTGGGCGTGGAAAACCTAAAAGCAGGCGATGCGGCGACGGTCGACGTCGTCGCGCAACTCAAAGAAATGTGGTGAGCCTTCGGGGCAGCACAGCTACCCGTCAGCGCTTACCAGCGGCGCGATCCGCCGCCGCCACCACCGCCACCGGCGCCACCGCCACCGGCGCCGGCGCCACTGCCCGGCCGTCGAGGAGCCCGCTCTTGGGCCTCATTCACGCGCAGCGGCCGGCCGCCCATCTGGAAGCCATTCGTCTGTTGGATTGCGTTTTGCGCTTCACCCGCTCCCATATCGACGAATGCAAATCCGCGCGGCCGACCGGTTTCCCGATCATTGATGAGCTTGACGGATTCCACTTTCCCATGGCGCTCAAAAATCGCGCGCACTTCATCTTCGGTTGCGGTGAATGGCAGGTTGCCAACGTAGATCGTCGTCATTCAACTAATCTCACTACAGAGCGCACTACGGTTGCCCCACGGTATCCCTCGCACGCGGTTTCAACATGCAGGCGCCGGCGCAAGGCGTCGAGGCCCTCCCATCGGCCGTGCACTAATTTCGATTAGGGAAACGGCCTAATGGCCGACTGTACGCTTTGAGATTATTGTTGGCAAACGCAACATAACGCAGCGAAAGACGCGTTTATTCGACTTCCAAATAAGCGTAGCCGTTAAGCTCGTTTTCGTAAAAACGTTTGACGGCCTGAGCCTCCGTCAGTGACATCCTACCTTCCTGCACGGCCCGCTCGCAGTCCCGGGCGATGCCCGGATAGAGCTCATCGGTGTCGTACTCCATGTATTCGAGCACCTTGTTGGCCGTGTCGCCTTTGACGATTTCTTCGATCCACCAACCGCCGCCCTCTTGCAGCCGTATGTGCACCACATGGGTGTCGCCGAACAGATTGTGCAAATCCCCCAATGTTTCCTGGTAGGCGCCCACCAGAAAGGCGGCCAGATAGTACGGTTCACCTGGCGTCAACTCGTGCACCTCTAAGGTGCGCTTGGTGATTCGAGGATGCACGAAGCGATCGATTTTACCGTCCGAATCGCAGGTGATATCCGCCAGCACGGCATTGCGAGTCGGCCGTTCATTCAGCCGCTGGATGGGCATGATGGGAAATACCTGGCCGATGGCCCAACTGTCCGGAAGCGATTGGAATATGGAAAAATTGCAAAAATAAATGTCGCTCAGCATGTCCTCGAGGTTTTCGAGTTCTTCGGGTACGCGATCGAGCTTGCGGCAAAAATCGCGGATCTTGGCGCAGGTGGCCCAGTAGAGCTTTTCCGCGAGCCCGCGAAATTCCAAGCTCAAGTAACCCAAGTTGAACATTTGCAGCGCCTGTTCGCGCGCCTGCAGCGCATCGTGATAGCACTCCACCACGCGCCGTTCGTTCACCGAACGATAACTGTCGAACAGATCCAGCACCGGTTGCGGTACTTCTTCAGAGCCGTTGTAGTCCTCCGCGGCCTTGCCGGTCACTTTGAATTGATCGAGTTTGGAGGAGCCCAGCGTATCGAACACCAGCAGGCTGTGATGCGCGGCGATGGCGCGGCCGGATTCGCTGATGATCATCGGATGCGGCACGTCGCGCGCGTCGCAAACGCTCTTGATCCGGTAGACCACGTCGCTGGCATATTCGTTGAGCGTGTAGTTCATCGAGGACTCGTAATTGGTGCCGCTGCCGTCGTAATCGACGCCAAGACCGCCGCCGATGTCGATGTACTGCAGTCCCGCCCCCATGATTTTTAATTCCGCGTACACATGGGCCAACTCGTTGATCGCATCTTTCACGCGGCGAATGTCCTGCAGCTGACTGCCCGGATGGCAGTGAACGAGCTGCAGGCAGTCGAGCATGTTGCGCTCCTTCAGAAGCGCGTATAGATCGAGAATTTCGCTGATAAACAAGCCGAATTTGGATTTCTCGCCCGCGGATTCGCGCCATCGTCCGGCCCCTTCGCTGGCCAGCTTGACGCGCACGCCGATCTTCGGCCTCACGCCGTAGTTGGCGGCGTGCTTGAGAATCAAGTGAATTTCTTCGTAATTCTCGACCACTGGAATAATGGTTCGGCCGAGTTTGGTGGCGATGATGACCGCTTCAATATAGCTGTCGTCCTTGAAGCCGTTGCACACGACCAGCCGATCGGGCGCATTCTCGGTAATGGACATGACCGCGAGCAGTTCAGGCTTGGAGCCAACCTCGAGGCCGAAACCGAATTCCTTGCCGTACCGGTACACCTCTTCGACGACCAGCCGCTGTTGATTGACCTTGATGGGAAACACGGCCGCGTAGCGGTTCTTGTAGTCGTTTTCCGTAATGGCCGTGGCGAATGCGTCGGCGAGATGGCGCAGCCGATGCGCGAGAATGTCCGAGAAACGAATGACCAAGGGCGTGTGCAGGTCGCGCGCCTTGAGGCCTTGAACCACGTCATAAAGATCGATTTCGCGGCTCGCGTCCAGGCTCGGGCGGACGACGACGTGGCCTTGCGCATTGATGGAAAAATACCCCTTACCCCAGGCTTCCACCTGGTAGAGGTCCAGTGACTCGGCGATCTTCCAAGTCGGGTTTGCGGCGCTGAGCGCTTTTGCGGTCGTGTTCATGAGGCGCGCACCATAACAAATTGGTGGGACATGTAAATGACGGCATAAGTGCCCCAGACTACGCGCCCCGGGCGACGCCTCGATTCGGATCTCTGATCCACTCACTCCAGGAGCCGGCGTAGAGCTTTGCGCCCTTGAAGCCGGCGACTTCCAAGCTCAGCAGGTTGTGACACGCCGTGACTCCCGATCCGCACATCGCCGCCACACGCTCCGGCTTTCGGCCCGCAAGACGCGACTCCCACAGACGCCGGAGTTCTGCCGCGGGCAGGAATCGTCCGTCCTGCCGAAGATTCGCCGAAAACGGATGGTTCACCGCACCGCCAATGTGGCCGGCGACGGTGTCGATGGGCTCGACCGAGCCTGCGAAGCGTTCCTTTGCCCGGGCGTCGACCAAGAAGTTGGCTGGGTCGGCCAAAAAGGCGTCGATCCCGGCCGTCTCGATCAGAGCTGTAGGATCGCTTTTCGGCTCGATGCGCTCGCCGCCGGGAATCCGGTCCCGCGGCGTTGTGTGTTCGCCAGGCTCCAGCAGGGCGCCGGCGGCAATCCAGGCATTGATGCCTCCGTTCAGCACCGCAACGGAGTCGTGCCCGAGCCAGCGCAACAGCCACCAGCCGCGTGCCGCAAATGATCCGCCCGCATCGTCGTAAACGATCACCTGGGTGGCCGTGCCGATTCCCCAGCTTTCCAACGCGGCGGCGAAGTCCGCCGGCGCGGGCAGCGGATGGCGCCCGGAATTCGCCGTGACCGGTCCCGATAGGTCCGTCTCCAGATCCGCGTACCTTGCCCCTGGGATGTGGCCTGCGAGATAAGCGGCGCGGCCGCGCGAGCGGTTGCTCAGATCGAAACGGCAATCGATGACGGCAAGGCCAGGTTTGCCGATCAAATCTCGAAGCTCGGACGCTTCTATCAGGGTTGTAAATCTCATGAATCGAGCTTAGCGCGATGACGGGCGAAGTTCATCCGTTACAATCCCCGTATGGCACTCACTTTTTATTGGGGCAGCGGCAGTCCTTTCTCGTGGAGGGTCCACTTGGCATTGGAGCACAAGGGGCTTCAATACGAGTCTCAGCTCCTGCATTTCGACAAGCAGGAACACCAATCGCCGCAGATGCTCAAGATGAACTTTCGTGGCCGTGTGCCCGTGCTCAAGGACGGCGATTATGTGGTGTTCGAATCCATCGCCATCCTGTACTACCTCGACCTCAAGTATCCGCAGCCGCCGATTTTTGGGCTCAGTCCCGAAGAAGCCGGAGTGATCATGC
>JAQGOD010000276.1 GCA_028293775.1 Gammaproteobacteria bacterium | reverse complement strand
GGAAGCGGGTGCCGCCATGACCGGCAGCAACGAGATGATTAGCAGAGAGGGGCCAATCCGGATCCTGGCGATCGACGATAATCCGGCTGCCCTTTACGCGACCTGCCGTGTGCTGAAGTCAGCCGGCTATGAGGTCATTCAAGCCACAACGGGCGCGGAGGCATTGGCAAAGGCGAGTTTCGCGGATTTGATCGTGCTCGATGTGAACTTGCCTGACCTCGATGGCTTCGAGGTATGCCGACGTCTGCGCGCGAACCCCGCTACGGCGCAGCTGCCGGTCTTGCACTTGTCAGCAACCTTTACCCAGTCGGCCGATTTTGCGATGGGAATCGAAGCCGGCGCCGACAGTTATCTCACGCGCCCCGTCGAGGCTCCGGTGCTTATCGCCACGGTGCGCACGCTGCTTTTTGCCAAACAAGCCGACAACCTTCGGCGCGGCGCCGATGCGAAGTTGCGGGCAATGTTCGACCTGGCGCCCGTTGGAATCGCGTTTTTGGACGAGCTTTTTAGCTATACGAGCGTTAACCCCGCGTTCTGCAAGATGACGGGCTACTCCACGGAGCAGCTTGTGGGTCGCTCGCTGAGTTACTCGCTGGGCTCAACTCCGTTAAACCTACCCGAGCTCACTGAAGCGCTAAGAGGCGGTGGTAGTCCGTGGAAACGTCATCTCAAGTTCACCAAAGGCGACGGCAGCGGCATCGAGATGGAATGGCAAATTACCCAGGAAAATATATCAAGGACCAGCGTGCTGATTGCCATCGATATCACGCAAAGATTGCGGGCGGAGCAAGCGCGCGAGAGCTTGCTCGCGAGCGAGCGCGCCGCCCGCGCGGAGGCGGAGCGCAGTAACCGGGCTAAGGAAGAATTTCTGGCCACCTTGTCGCACGAACTTCGGAATCCACTGCATGCCATCGTAGGTTGGGCAACGATTTTAAACCGCGATCCCGAACTGAGCGCGCCGGTTCGGCGCGGACTGCAGTCGATTGAACGCAATTCTAGACTGCAGGCGAGAATGATTTCGGATCTGTTGGACTACGCCGCAATAACCTTCGGCCGCATTCGCTGTGTGCCGGAATATGTTGATCCTTATCCGATCATTCGGGCCGCTCTCGATATTATTTCGGCGACCGCCCTCGCGGCGGACGTTCGAATTCTCACATCGTTTGAAGAGGACTCACTATGGGTGTATGCCGATCCTGCGCGCCTGCAGCAGATAACGCTTAACTTGCTGACCAACGCCGTTAAGTTTTCCAAAAAGAAAGGAGCTGTGCATTTGAGCGCCGGTCGCGCGGACAATCACTTTCAACTCATTGTCTCGGATGAAGGCAGGGGAATCGAGCCTCAGTTCTTGCCGCGTATTTTTGAGCGATTCAGCCAGCAAGATACGACAACCAGCAAAGCGCATGGAGGTCTGGGTTTGGGCCTTGCCATCGTCAAGCAGCTGGTGGAATTGCATGGAGGCAGTATCGAGGCGTCAAGCGCCGGCAGAGGATGCGGTGCCACATTTAGAGTTGTTATTCCTTTGAGCCAGCGCAGCGACGAGTTCCAAGAGAGCACGAGCAACAGTCAACTCATTCGCAACATGGACTTCTCACGTATCGTGGTCTTGATCGTCGATGACGACGCTGACTCCAGGGCATTGACCGCGCGGGTTTTGGCAGACGTCGGGGCGGTCGTGATTGAAGCCGGCGATGCCGCGGCTGGAATGGCTAGCGTTCAAACCCGTACGCCGAACCTTCTGATCAGCGATATTGGCATGGCAAATCTGGATGGTTACGAGTTGCTGCGGGCGTTGCGAGACGCGGGCTATGATGAGTCGAAATTGCCCGCCATCGCTTTAACCGCGTTCTCTCGGATGGAGGACCGAGCCCAGGCCCTGGCAGCAGGCTTCCAGCAACATCTGGTCAAACCCTTGGACCCACAATTGCTGGTGTCCACAGTTGCTTCCCTGTGTAGCCGAGCTCAGAAACCACAGTAGAGGTCACGGCGGTCCCCCGCTTATCCAACTAGGCGCGATCGAGCAGCGCCGGCAGACGATGATGCGCGGGACTTAAGGTGCTCTCGTAGGCATACGCCAGCTGTAGGCAACTCAATTCCTGGCGATTAGGTCCAACGAGCTGAATGCCCATAGGCAGCCCCTTGTCATTGAAGCCCGCCGGCACTGCGAGCGCGGGACATCCTGACATCGTGACAAGAAAGGTGCTCTTCATCCACTCATGGTAGGTTTCCATTTTCCTGCCCGCAATTTCTTGCGGCCAATGCTCATTCACATCGAACGGAAACACCTGCGCGGTCGGCACCACGAAAAAGTCGTAGCGCTCGAAGAACCGGCGGACCGCCCTCGTCCACTCGGTACGCACAACTGAAGCGGCCGTGATGTCGTAAGCCGATTGCCGGAGTCCCGTTTCTATTTCGAATATCGCCTCGGGCTTGAGCAGGGTACGTTTTCCGGGTTCGTTGTAATACGCAAGGAGCGGGCTTCCCTGTTGCCAGCCGCGAAGACGAATCAATGCGCGCCATACAGCTTCCAGGTCGAAATCTGGTATCGCCTCCTCGACAATGCAGCCGAGCGATTCGAAGTTCCTTACAGCCGCTCGACACACTTCGAGGACTCCCGGTTCGCACGGTGTGTAGCCGTTGAAGTCTCCGCACCACGCAATACGTTTGCCCTTGAAACTCTTTTCCAATCCCTGCTGAAACGGCGTCCCATTCCCATCCAGAGACAGGGGCAGCCGCGCATCGAACCCCGCCTGCACCGACAGAAGCATGGCGAGGTCCGTCACGTTCCTGGCCATCGGACCGGTCACGCCCATCGAGGGCAACCAGGCGTCGCGCGTGTCATTGGGAATTCGACCAATGCTGGTGCGAAATCCAAATACATTGTTCCACCCCGCGGGATTGCGCAGACTCCCGCCGTAATCCGAGCCGTCGGCGACGGGTAGCATGCGAAGCGCAAGCGATACCGCCGCACCCCCGCTGCTGCCGCCGGCTGATCGCTTGGCATCGTATGCATTCCGAGTGACGCCGTAGACCGGGTTGTAGGTGTGCGACCCCAGGCCAAATTCCGGGGTGTTGGTTTTTCCGATGAATATCGCTCCCGCCTCGCGCAATCTCTCGACCATCAGGCCATCGGCCGAGGGCACAAAATCCTTGAGGATCGGCGAACCCATGGTCATTCGAATGCCCTTGACCGCCTGCAGATCCTTTACTGCATGTGGAAAGCCATGCAGCGGTCCCATGGATTCCCCGCGGCTGAGTTGTGCGTCGCGCTCGCTTGCCTGCGCCAGCAGCGTCTCGCGGTCCTGAAGCGCCACGATGGCGTTTACCTTCGGGTTGAGGTGCTCAATATGATCAAGATATGCGGTCATGACTTCAACGCAAGAAACCTTGCGTGAATGTATTGCCGAGCCAAGAGCCGTGGCATCCATCAACACCAAATCACTCATGCGCCGCTCCGCTGTTCGATGGTAAGGAGACGCGTACGCGGCTGCCGCCGTGGTAGCGGCCGCCGCCAAACCAAGCACCGTACGGCGGCTCAATGATCCTTTGGTGGAACCGTTATCTGCTTCCATCACTCGCTCGGAACGAATATCACCAAGAGAAGATATGCGAGCAGTCCGGTTCCTGCGCAGAGGAAGAATAGCGTAAAAATTAGCCGCCAAGCCCAGGACTCCAATCCTGTGATTCGGGCGAGTCCGCCGCAGACCCCGCCGATCCACCGATCGTTGCGACTGCGGCGAAAGCTATTTACCGCCGATACAAAGGGTCCTGTGGCACGCGCGCCCTCCAAATTTAACAGTCTTTCCTTCGCCCGCGCGAATTCCTCATCGGTCAGCGTTCCGCGGGCGCGAAGTTCTTCGAGTTTGCCGAGTTCATCGAGTAGCGTCATCGCGATCCTCCGCGGTCGACCTTGTTGCGGCCGTTGACCGGAATCTTTGCTCATTGTACAAGCATAGAATGCCGTAGAGTTAACGGTGCTCAACGGTACCCGAGGCCGCATGCTTCGCATCGAACACGTCGCATTTTGGACTACTGATATAGAACGGCTTGCAAGCTTCTATGCAACATACTTTGGCGCGACCGTTGGACCAAAATACGTCAATCAGAAGAAGGGCTACGAATCGCGCTTCTTGAGCTTCGAAGGGGGCGCGAGGATCGAACTCATGAAGAGTTCGACGCTGGCTCCCGTTGTGCTCGAGCGGGGCGCGCAGCGGATGGGGCTGACGCACGTCGCAGTGTCCATCGGCTCGGAACAGCGTGTTGATGAATTGACCGGCCGCCTAAAACGAGACGGATTTGAAATCGTCGATGGTCCGCGCCACACGGGGGACGGGTACTACGAGAGTGTGGTGTTGGATCCAGATGGCAATCGTATTGAAGTTACGATTTAGCGATCATTTTAGTGCACGGCTTGCTGCAACACCGTGTGACCCGCCGCCGCTGCCAACTTCACGGCCATACGAATCATGGAATGGCCGGCAATCGGATTGACGATGGAAAATAGGTTGTATCTGATCCCCCGGATCTCAGGGTCCCGAGCAGAAGGTTTCCAGAGGGCACTGGTCAGCGATCGGGCGATCGCGAGAATTTCCCCGCGACTGCGCGAGCCTAGATCTCCGGATCCAGTGCGATGTGCACCGCGCGCGAAAAGCTCTCGAAATTCCACACATCCAACAGCTCGCACTGTGCCGCGATCATTTCAGCTTCATCGATGGTGACCTCCTTCACGGTGTAGCAGGCGACCATTTTCCCGTCGCTGCGCACGAACCGCGCCAGCATCTCCTCGTCGTCGTAGGTACGCGTGGAAACGCCCTTTCGTTGCATCAAAAGCGCTTCGAGGCTGCCGGCATTGGGGATTGGCGCCAAAAAAAGCGCCATTTGTGCGGCGTCGTCTAATCGCGCGTTGGTGGCGATGATCTCGTGATCCTGATCCATGCGGCGGGCTCCATTGGTGGTTCGCAATTTATCTCCCCTTCCTATTCTAATGCCAGTTATCCAGCCGCTGGGCCGCCTCCGGCAGCGGCGAATACACGCAAGAACAGCGAGCCATGCGCTTAAGCGCCCGGCAAGAACGCTGTGAACGCGTTGGGTATCACCAAAGCGCGGGCACAGGTTCTACGTTGATGCTTGGAGCAGGACCTGGCCGGCCATCGCCGCGCAGATTGGTCAGAGCGAGGTGATTACGAAACGCCTCAGCCTGAGGGTCGATCCAT
>JAQGOD010000252.1 GCA_028293775.1 Gammaproteobacteria bacterium | reverse complement strand
TGTTGGCCATTACCGCGGCCGCCCGTATCAATTACGCGATTTTCGGGAACGTGGATCCGGCGCTGCATGCCCATATTTGTCCTCGCGACAGTGCGGAGCCTGAAAGCACGCGCACGGCACAACCTTGGGCACTGGACTGGAAGGCCGCGCCGCTTTACTCCGATGCGCTGCACGGAGACTTCAAGCGCCGCGTCGGGGCTGAACTTCGCAAGCGCTACGCCCGGGAGCCTGTCTGAGTAATCAGGCAGGCTCCCGGGTGACGGGCCTTTTGAGGGCGAGTGATATCTCTTCGAGATCCGCCATCGGTGCCGAACAGCTCATGCCGCTGCACACGTAGGCTAGGGTTTCGTTGCCGGCTTGCTTCGCCGCAAGCGGCGGCGGCAGCTCGGCGTCCGCCGGTATGGCGAAGATCATGCGGGTGGGTGCGAAGAGCCGGCTCAAGTCCCGCGCCCATGCTTCAGCGCGGTCCTTTTCTCCGCGAATCACCACGATTTGCATCGAGGACAAGAAATCCTCCAGCGCACTGACCAGGCTCATGTGCGCCTGCGGGTACTCCTGCAGCCCCGGCCATGCGGCCTTGAGCGTTCGCTCGGCCGCGTCCAGGTAGCGGATTTCGCCCAGCAAGAATCCGAGCCGGCACAGCATGGCGGCCGCCACGCCGTTGCCCGAAGGCACCGATTCGTCGCCGAATGTCTTGCTGCGGTGAATGAGATGCTCATGTTCCTTGGCGGTGAAGAAAAATCCGCCTTCCGGATCCTCGAATTGCTCGAGCATCACGTCCGCCAATTGGCGCGCAAAGAGAAGATCGCTGCTGCGCCATCGGGTCTGCAGCAACTCCAATAGCGCGTCTGCGAGGAAGGCGTAGTCATCCAGATAGGCAGGCAGGTGAGCACGGCCATCTTTGTAAGTTGCGAGCAAGCGCTCGTCGCGCCACAGGCTGCGATGTACGAAGTCCACGGCGGCGCACGCTGCCTCCGCCAGATCGGGTCGCTTCAGAACCCGCGATGCAATGGCCAATCCCTTGATCATGAGCGCATTCCAGGCGGTGAGTATTTTTTCATCGCGAGCGGGCCAAACGCGCAAATTGCGTACTTTCAATAGTTTCGCGCGCGACGAATCAATCAGTGCTTGGACGGCTTCCGGGGAATCAATCGACGCATAAGTGTGCAGGTGCCACCGGCCTTCGAAATTGGCCGCACGGTCCAGGCCGAATCGGGCTGAAAAGGCCGCGTATTCCTGCTTCGATAGCAGGCCTTGGATTTCACCGGCCGTCCAGACATAGAATTTCCCCTCGTGGCCTTCGGAATCCGCATCCAGACTGGAATAAAACCCGCCTTCGTGCGAGCGCATGTCGCGCAGCGCCCAATCGGCCGTCTCGTTCGCAACCCGTGCGAACAGCATTTCGCCCGTCGCGAGATGGGCGCGCGCGTACTCGCATAGCAGCTGCGCATTGTCGTAGAGCATTTTCTCGAAATGCGGAATCATCCAAGAACCGTCGACGGAATAGCGCGCGAATCCCGCGCCAAGTTGGTCGTAAAGCCCGCCTTCGGCCATGCGCGTCAGCGTGAGGCTGCCCATGTACAGCGCTTTTAGGTCAGGCTCAGGGTCGCTCGCCGTGGCATACCATTGCCGCAGGCAACGTTCGATGCTGCCGGGATGCGGGAATTTCGGCGCGCCGGTAAAGCCGCCGAAGGTGGCATCGAAGGAGCGCTCCAGTGCGGCGCGCGCCTGAATGAGGGGAGAGCGGTCAAGCACTGCCCCGGCAGCGGGCTGCGGCACGAGGCTGGCGAACGCAGCTTGGAGCTGTGCATTTTGCGCGGCGATCTGCGCACCTTGGGTATGATAGTACTCAGCCACGCGGCGCAAAATCTCGCTGAATGCCGGCATTCCGTAACGCGCTACCTTGGGAAAATAGGTGCCGCCGAAAAAAGGCTGCTGCTTGTCGGGTGAAAGAAACATGGTCAAGGGCCAGCCGCCGGAGCCATGCGTCAGCATTTGTTGCGCAACCTGATAGATCTTGTCCAGGTCGGGGCGTTCTTCGCGATCGACTTTGATGTTGATGAACAACTCGTTCATCAAGGCTGCGGTGCCCAAGTCCTCGAAGGATTCGTGCGCCATCACGTGGCACCAGTGGCAGGCCGAATAGCCGATCGACAGGAGGATGGGTTTGTCTTCCTGTTTGGCGCGCGCCAAGGCGGTCTCGCCCCAGGGATACCACTCAACCGGATTGCCGGCGTGCTGCAGCAGGTACGGGCTGGTCTCGTCGGCGAGATGATTGCGCAGCATCTTCATGGCCTTAAGTTGTTAGAATGAGCTTCACTATAGCCGAAGTACTTTTCATGTCCGATTCCGGTAATGTCGCGCAACTGCCTGTGCTGCGTCTCAAGCGCAACGAAGATCGCCGACTGCACGCCGGTCATCTTTGGATCTTCAGCAACGAGGTTGATACCGTACAAACGCCGCTGCCCAAATTCAAGGCCGGCGAGCTGGTGCGCGTGGTGGCTCACAACGATCGTGCGTTGGGTCTGGCGTACGTCAATCCAAGTTCCTTGATCGCCGCACGCGTGCTGCAAACCTGGCGGATTCCCGACACGGCATGGCTGGCGCAGCGCATTCGCACGGCCTTGGTGCTGCGCGAACGGCTGTACGCTAAACCCTACTATCGGTTGGTTTATGGGGAGTCCGATGGACTGCCGGGGTTGGTCGTCGATCGCTACGGTTCGGCTTGCGTCGTGCAAATCGGCACTGCGGGCATGGAGCAGCTCAAGGCGCAAATTCAAGAAGCGCTGCTCCAGGTGCTCAAGTGCGATTCGCTGCTTTTCAAGAACGACAGTTCCGCCCGCGAGATGGAGGGGTTGCCGAGCTATGTGGAAACCGCGAAAGGCACTTTCGACAAGCCTGCGGTCGTGATGGAGGATGGGCTGGAGTTCCTGGCGCCGTTGGTGGAAGGCCAGAAAACCGGTTGGTTTTTC
>JAQGOD010000216.1 GCA_028293775.1 Gammaproteobacteria bacterium | reverse complement strand
TTCCGCCGCGGGATAACCCTCGGCGTGGATATAGGAAATTTCTTTGAGTTTCAGCGCCCCTTCCATGGCAATGGCCTGCAAGGGACCGCGGCCGAGAAATAGCGCGTGCCTTTTCTCAACGAACGACTCGGCCAGCGCCTGGATGGTTGCATCGAGCTTGAGGGTCTTCTCGACGAGACCGGGCAGTTGCACCAGTTGAGACACCAGCGCCCTTTCCTCACTGGCCGCGGGACCGTTCTTGGCCAATGCGATTGTGAGCATCATGAGCGCGGTCAACTGCGTTGTGAACGCTTTGGTGGAGGCAACGCCGATCTCAGGGCCGGCGCGCGTCAGCAGCACCAGGTTTGATTCCCTGACCATGGAGCTCTCGGGGACGTTGCAAATGCTCAATGCAGCCAGATACTGAGCCTGCTTCGCGTTGCGCAGGGCCGCCAACGTGTCCGCCGTTTCGCCCGACTGCGAAATGGTCACGAACAATGTATCCGCGGTGATGACAGGATTCCGATAGCGGTATTCGCTGGCGACTTCGACGCGCGCCGGTATTCGGCAGATCTGTTCGATGAGATAGCTCGCCACCACGCCCGCATGGAAACTCGTGCCGCAGGCGGCGATGTGCACGGCCTTCACACGCTTGAAGATCTCGGCGGCGCCCGGCCCGAAGGCCGCATCGAGCAGCTTGCCGCCGGCCACGCGCTCTTCCAGGGTCTGCGCAATGGCCCGCGGTTGCTCGTGAATTTCCTTGAGCATGAAATGCCGGTATTGCCCGCGCTCCACGGCGTCGGCCGGCAACTCGCTTTCCCGCGTGGCGCGCACGACGACTGCGCCGGCCGCATCCAGAATCTTTACCGAGCGGCGCCGAACTTCGGCGACATCGCCTTCTTCCAGAAACATGAAGCGGCGGGTGACGGGCAACAGCGCGGCCACGTCCGAGGCGGCGAAATTTTCATCGATCCCTAAGCCGATGACCGCCGGACAACCTTGGCGCGCCATGACGATGCACTCCGGATCCGTCTCGCTCAAGACCGCCAGCGCGTAAGCCCCTTCGAGCTCGCTCAGGGTTTTGCGGACCGCCGTCAATAGATCGGGTGAGGATGCCAGATGATGGTGTATCCGGTGCGCGATGACCTCGGTATCGGTTTCCGAAGTGAATGAGTATCCCAGCCGTTTGAGCTCAGACCGCAACGCCTCGTGGTTTTCAATGATCCCGTTGTGCACCACCGCCACGTCACCGCGCGATACGTGGGGGTGCGCGTTTTCAGTCGTGGGTATGCCGTGTGTGGCCCAACGAGTGTGTGCAATACCGATCGACCCGTGAATGGGCTTTTGATCCAAGGCCTCTTGCAGCATCCTCACTTTGCCCACGGTGCGCAGCCGCGCCAATTCACCGTGATCCAAAACCGCCACGCCGGCGGAGTCATAACCGCGATATTCCAGGCGGCGCAGCCCCTCCATCAGGATGGGGAGCGCGTTGCGCTCGGCGACGACGCCGACAATGCCACACATGTTTGCTACCAACGCTGCATAAAAGGGGTGCTTAGTGTGCCCGACGCGCCCAAGAAATCCATGGCTTTTGAGCCGCTACCCCATGGCCTGTTATATAGTTTGCTATACAGTATTGGTAAGCTTATAGTATTAGCTAATGGACGATAGCAACGACCGAAAATTTCAAAAAGAGCTAAACGGAGGCCTGGTTGGCTTGGTTTTGTTGGCCGTGCTCGCCGAAAGCGGTGAGGACCTGTACGGCTATGAGATTGCCAAGCGTCTGGCCAGTGCCAACGAGGGGGTGTCCATTTTCAAGGAAGGCACGATTTATCCCGTGCTGCGGGCGCTGTCCGCAGGCGGTTTGTTGACCAGCCGCATCGTTCCCTCCTACGCCGGGCCACCGCGGCGTTATTACCGCATCACCGAGCAAGGTCGAACCGTGCTCGCGGAATGGAAATTGATTTGGGCCGCGACCCGCGACTTCGTAGACCGATTCACAGAAAAACAACCGTCAGGAATAGGACCTTCGTCATGAACCGCAGTGCGCCACGTTCAATCGAGCAGTATTTAAGGCAACTACGCGAGGAGCTCGCGGGCGCCGATTCGGCACTCATCCAGGACGCGCTGTACGACGCGGAGGAATATTTGCGCGCCGAAGTGGCCGCTCATCCCGACAAGAGCGAGGCCGACGTGCTCGAATTGATCGCCTCCACGTATGGCGCACCCGACGAGGTCGCGAGCGCGTATCGCGACACCGAAGTCAAAGTGAAGGCCGCGATGGCGACCCCACGCAAGATGCCGAAGTCCAAGATGGGCGCGTTCTTCGGCGTATTTCTGGATCCCCGCGCCTACACGTCCTTATTCTTCATGCTGCTGTGCCTCGCCACCGGAATTATTTATTTCACCTTTGCCGTGGCGGGCTTGTCGCTGTCCGCCGGCTTGGCGGTTCTCGTCATCGGCGTCCCTTTCTTTCTCATGTTCATTTCGATCGGACGCGTGGTGTCTTTGGCGGAGGGACGTCTGATTGAGGCCATGACCGGCGTGCGCATGCCACGGCGGCCGGTGTATCAGGGCTCTGCCTTAGGGTTCTGGGCGCGTATCGGCGAGATGCTGAAAGATCGGCGCACCTGGACCACGATCGCGTACTTCATACTCATGCTGCCCATCGGCATCGCCTATTTTGTCCTTGCGATTGTGGGACTCGCGTGCAGCCTCGCATTCATCGCCTTGCCGATCGCGGCCGCTTTGAGCCACGCCGGTTTGTTTGGTGCGGAGGGGTTCGAAGCCTTCTCTCAGGTGCAGCCGCAGTGGTTATTCGATGCCGGGTTAGCCATACCGATCTTGGGTGTGGCCGGCGTGCTATTGCTGACATCGCTCATGCACCTGGCGCGTGGTATCGGCCGGTTGCACGCGGGATTTGCCAAAGCCATGCTGGTCGCGCGCGCGGCCCCTTAAGTCCTAAGGCGGGGACACCGCGCCTCCCAGTGCTTGGAACAGGGCGGCCGTGTCGGTGAAGCGGCTGGCCCGCGCCTGTATCGCTGAGATGAGCGCTTGCTGATAGGCCTGCTGCGCGCTGAGCAAGGCCAAATAACTGACCGCACCGAGTTCGAGCTGATGGCGCGATACATCGAGACTCTTCTGCGCGGCCTCCTCCGCCCTGCCGGAGGCATTCATCGCATCGGCATCCGCGGCGAGCGCATGTAAAGCGTCGGCCACGTTTTGGAATGCGGTCAAAACCGTTGACTTGTACATGGACCCGGCTTGATCCAGCGCCGCGTCGGCGGCACGTTTACGATGCAGCAGGGTCCCTCCGGCAAACAGCGTCTGTGTGGCATTGGCTCCGATCGCCCAAAATCCGGTACCCGGCTTGAACAAATCTCCGAGGAATGTTGCCGTACTACCCGAATCGCCGGTGATGGTGAGCTGCGGCAGCATATTTGCGGTCGCCACACCCACCTGCGCCGTGGCCGCGTGCAGCTGCGCTTCGGCCGCTCGAACATCGGGACGTCGTTCGACCAGTTGCGAGGGCACGCCGAGAGGGAGGTCGGCGGGCAGCATCAATTGTTCGAGCTCCAGGTGCGAGGGCTCGAAGTCCGCGGGAAGGTGGCCGGTGAGCGCGGCCAACTGATCGTGCGTTTGTTGCAATTGGCGATTCAGCGGCGCAAGGGCGGCTTCCAGTTGCGCCAGGGCCGCCTCCTGCGCATACACATCGAGCTCTGCAATTGCACCGAGCTTCAGCTCGTCGCGGAGCACGGATAAGGATTCGCGCTCCAGAGAAATCACGCTTAAGGTGGCGGCCACTTGCGCTCTTAAGGACGCTTCCAGGATGGCCGCCGTAACCACGTTGGCGGTCAACGTCAGGTAGGTGGCATTGAGCTGGAAGCGGGTGGCCTCCGCCTGCGCGGCCAGCGATTCGACCTGTCTTCGATTTAGGCCGAAGATGTCGGGAACGTAGCTCACCGTCAGCTGCGGCGTGAACAAGCTATAAATCGGCGCGCCCGAATTCAAGGTGGGCTGCAACACACCCACCGCGTCGCGATTCCGGCTCGCATCGAATGAGCCTTGCACCGTGGGAAAGTAACTGCCGCGCTGTGCGGCTGTATTCTCGAGCGCCTGGCGCAGTGCCGCCTGCGCCGAGCGCACGTCGGGATTGGAGCGCAACGCTTCGCCGACCAAGCCATTCAGTTCTTCGGACCCAAACAGCGTCCACCAATTTTTGGGGACATCGGAGTCGGCTAGAAATTTTTGCGCCTCGCCGCCGGGCCCTCGGGCAGAGGCGGTTTGCGAGGCTATCGGTTCGGACGTATAGCGCTCGGCGTGGGGCGGCGCGGGCCGGTGAAAGTTGGGCCCCACGCACCCGCAAAGCATCGCTGCCATCCATGCCAATTGCGCGCGGCGGCACGCGCGGATCATGTGGGCGCCTCCGTGGGTAGTTCCTGCGCTTTCGAAAACCTCAAGATCAGCACGGGCAAAACCAGCAGTATCAGTACCGGA
>JAQGOD010000208.1 GCA_028293775.1 Gammaproteobacteria bacterium | reverse complement strand
GCTCCTATGTCGCGCGACAAATCGTCAAGCTCGGAGGGCAGCCGGTTTGGCGTGAAGGAGTTACCACGGACAATGGCAATCCCATTTTGGACGTGCACAATTTGAAGATCACCGACCCCAAGGGGTTGGAATCGGCGTTGAATCAAATTGCGGGTGTCGTAACTGTAGGACTATTCGCCTGGCGCGGCGCCGATGTGCTCATCGTAGCGGGAGATTCCGGCGTTAGAATTCTCGACCTCGAGGACCGAGCCGCTCGCTAGCTAGATTTCCAATCGGGTGCCGATTTCGACGACTCGATTCGGGGGCAATCCATAGTAGTCGGCAATGATCTGCGCCCCCCGAGCCATCTGCATGAATGCTTTGCGCCGCAAGGGCGATAGATCGGAACGGCGGCCCGGAAGCAGCTCTTCGCGGCTCAAAAAGTACGTCGTTGCCTCAGGTTCGTAAGGGACCCCATGGCTTTCCGCCTCCCGCAGGATCGCCGTAATGTTCGGCTTCTCCATGAATCCCACCTGAGCCACCACCCTGACGATACCCTCGCAGACAGGGGTGACAGTCAAGCGCTTGGCCGTGCTCACGCGCGGCACTTCGCGAGTTACCACGGTCAACAGAACCACTCGTTCGTGCATGACGTGATTGAATTTGATGTTGTTGAGCAAAGCGCGCGGTATACCCGAAGCCTTGGCATCCATGAAAATTGAAGTACCCGCCACCCGCACCGGCGGATCACGCTTCAGGTCCTCGATAAAATCGCGCACCGGTTTTTGTTCACGCAACAGCCGTGCCATGACCGAGGCGCGGCCGCTCTGCCATGTTTGCATCAGCCAAAAAATGATCAATCCGGATGCCAACGGCAACCAACCCCCGTCTTCGAGCTTGGTCAGATTGGCGAGCAGGAAGGCGATGTCCACGACGAACAGCAAAGACAGGCCGGTACGCAGCAGACGGCTTTCCTTGCCGGTCCGCGACTTGATGAGACTCAAGGTCAGCGGGGTCACGATGGTCATCGCGCCCGATACGGCCAGGCCATAGGCTCCGGCAAGGGCCGCCGAGCTGCCGAATCCGATGACCAGCGCAAGCGCAGCCACCATGAGGATCCAATTCATGGTGGGCACATAGATCTGACCGGCGTGCTCAGCCGAGGAATGCTCTACGCGCAATCGTGGCAATAACCCCAGGCTGACCGCCTGAGTGGTCACGGAAAACACTCCCGAGATCACGGCTTGCGACGCTATTACCGATGCGGCGGTCGCGATCACGACCAGCGGCAACACGGCCCATTCCGGCGCCATCAAATAAAATGGATTGCTGATGGCGGCCGGATTTTCAATCAGCATCGCGCCCTGCCCGAAATAATTCAGCACCAACGCCGGCATGACGATGCATATCCAACCAAGCCGAATAGGCGCTTTTCCAAAGTGACCCATGTCGGCGTATAACGCCTCGCCGCCGGTGACCGTCAGAAAGACGCCGGCTAACACGGCAAGCGACCCGATCTGGTGTTCAGACAACATTCGCAAAGCGCGCGACGGATCGAGAGCCAAAAATACGCGCGGCTCGCGCACGATCCAACTCAAACCCATCACCGTCAGGATCAAGAACCAACCCAGCATGATCGGCCCGAACACCTTGCCGACGGAGCCCGTGCCGTGACGCTGAATGAGAAAGAATCCAATCAATACGGCGATCGCGATGGGCACGGTCGGAATGTGCGCAGTAGGCGCTGCCACTTGCAGGCCTTCAACCGCGCTCAGCACCGTGATGGTCGGCGTGATGGCGCCATCCGCAAAGAAGAGCGACGCGCCGAGGATGCCCAACGTGGCATACCACTTGCGTCGCGGACTCTCGCGCGCGGTGTTGATCACCAACGCGGTCAAGGCCAGTACCCCGCCCTCCCCCTTGTTGTCGGCGTTGAGCACCACGGTGACGTACTTCAGCAAGATGACGAGAACCAGCGACCAGAAGATCAACGACAACACGCCCAGCACATGTGCCGGCGTCACGGCAATTCCAGGTCCGGTGAAGCACGCGGACATGGCATAGAGGGGACTCGTACCAATATCGCCGAACACGACGCCGAGCGCTGCGATCGCCATCGGCGCCAGACGCGTACGAGAAATTCGTTCGCCCGACATCTTTATCCGTACACCCTAAAGAAAAGGGCCCACGAGAGCGGGCCCTGTTTGGCTGGGGGACTAGGATTCGAACCTAGGTAAACGGTGTCAGAGACCGTTGTCCTACCACTAGACGATCCCCCAAAACCGATCGCGTAGCCCTGGAGGCGAAAGGGGCGCTCTCGTGACTAACGTTTCGAGAACTGAGTGCCGCGGCGAGCCTTGCGGCGACCCACTTTCTTACGTTCGACTTCACGCGCATCGCGAGTCACAAAACCTGCTTTGCGCAGCGGCGATCGAAGAGTTTCATCGTAGGCCATCAACGCGCGGGTGATTCCGTGGCGGATCGCACCGGCTTGACCGGTAATTCCGCCGCCTTCCACATGAGCCTCGACATCGAACTTGCCATCAAGTTGCACCGCCCCGAACGGCTGCTGAATGATCATCCGGCCTGTTTCGCGGCCGAAGAACTCATCCAACGGTCTGCCGTTGATCACAACCTTGCCGGAGCCTTGGCGCAGATAAACCCGCGCACTGGATGTTTTGCGGCGGCCGGTGCCGTAAAAAGAATTGGCTGCATTTGCCATTGATTGTCCTACTTTAGATTTCCAGCGCCTTGGGCTGCTGTGCTTGGTGGGGATGATCTTTGCCGCCGAACACATGCAGCTTCTTATACATGCGGCGGCCAAGAGGGCCCTTCGGCAACATGCCCTTGACGGCAAATTGAATCGCCCGCTCGGGGTGCTCTTGCAGCAACTTGCCCAGTGAAATGCTCTTTAGGTTGCCGACGTAGCCGGTGTGCTGGTGGTAGAACTTGTCGGTGAGCTTCGCGCCCGTGACGCGTACCTCGCCGGCATTGACCACGACGATATGGTCGCCCAGGTCTTGATGCGGCGCATAATTCGGCTTGTGCTTGCCCTTCAACCGGTGTGCTATTTCGGAGGCCAGACGGCCGAGAGTCTTGCCTGCCGCGTCGACTAAAAACCAGTCGCCGCGTGTTTCTTCAGGCTTGGAAAATACGGTATACATGGAATTCTCAGAGGTTATGGGTCTTGGCGAAAGGCGCGAAAGTGTACAGAACGGCACGCGCAGATGCCAGTCCCGCTTCGATGCGCCCCAGCACCTATAATATAATGTATCCATGGATACCCGCAGCTTCGATCGCATCGACCGCGCAATTGGTGAAATTGATAGAATTATCAAGAACTTAACAGTTCGTCCGCGAGCATCCAGGGAGGTACCGCAACCCGAATGTGCGGGTAGTCTCGAGGAGTCGGAACGCGCCGAATCGGCCCGACTCATGCGAGTCAACCATTCCGGAGAGGTCGCCGCGCAGGCCTTATATCAGGGGCAAGCCCTCACCGCGCGCGACGCCGAAGTCAAATCCGCGATGCAGCACGCCGCGGCCGAAGAGGTCGATCACTTGGCTTGGTGCGAGCAGCGGCTGAAGGAACTGAAGGGCCGCACGAGCCTGTTGAACCCGCTATGGTACTTCGCGTCTCTTGCCCTGGGTGCCTTTGCAGGCGCACTGGGGGATCGGACCAGCCTAGGATTCATTGCGGAAACGGAAAAACAGGTGGAATCGCACTTGCGCGAGCATATACGGCGCCTAAGTCCCCGCGATGTGCGCAGCCGCGCCATCCTGGAACAGATGAGACACGATGAGGTGGGGCACGGGGCGAAAGCCGCTTCCATGGGTGGTAAAGCCCTACCCCTTCCCATCACATTGGCGATGCGCGCAACATCGCAGCTGATGACCCGAGGCTCATATTGGATCTGATTACGGCTACCGGATGCCTACCGGGGTCCGTTAGTGCTTGCGATTCCGGGACTTATGTAATAAAACGTGCGCCAGCATCGGCGTTTAACCGACGAAAAAACCAACGGGAGTGAACATGGAAGAAGGGGCAAAAGCCTTAAGCGATATCCCAGCGATCAATCGTTTCTTGAGCTACTGCCGAATCCGGACAGTCCCTTCCAAGACCGTGATCATTCACGCCGGCGATTTGCCGGACATCCTTTATTACATCATTTCGGGCTCCGTCGAAGTCATGATCGAGGACGAAGACGGCAATGAAATGGTGCTCGCCTACTTGAACAAGGGTCAGTTCTTCGGGGAAATGGGCTTGTTCTACGAACAGCCGACCCGCAGCGCATGGGTACGCACGCGCCAACAATCGGAACTGGCCGAAATGACTTATCCGCGCTTTCGCCAAATCGCCGCCGAAAGCCCCGGTTTGATTTTTGAATTGGCGACGCAATTGGCAACGCGACTTGATCGCACCAACCGCAAGCTCGGCGACCTGGCCTTTGTCGATGTCACCGGCCGCGTCGCTCATGCCATCATGGATTTGTGCGGCGAGCCTGATGCGATGACGCATCCTGAAGGGATGCAGATCAAAGTCAGCCGGCAAGAACTGTCGCGCTTGGTTGGATGTTCACGCGAGATGGCCGGACGGGTTCTCAAAGTTTTGGAAGAGCAGGGGCTGTTGCGCGCCACCGGGAAAACCATTGTGGTGTTCAACGCAAGACCGAAGGTGAAGACACGTCCTCTCATCGTTCCTGTGAAAGCCGGTGCAAACACAGTCGGCGCGAAGCATACCCGCACCGAGCAGAATGATGATGACGAGGACGAGGATGACGAGGACGACGAGTAAGTCGTTCAGGCTGATTTGCAGCCTTTTTCTATCTGCGCCCGCATGTCTCTAATCGTGCGGGCATAATCGGAACTGCCGAATATCGCCGAGCCCGCAACGAATGTGTCGGCGCCCGCTTTGGCGATACCGGCGGCGTTCTCGACCTTGACGCCGCCGTCGATTTCCAGGCGAATATCGCGGCCGCTGGCACGGATCCGCGCGCGTGCTTCGCTTAGCTTTGGAAGCACTTCGGGAATGAACTCCTGGCCCCCGAACCCGGGATTCACCGACATCAATAAAATAATATCGATTTTATCGATCACATAGTCCAGCCAATTCAATGAGGTTGCGGGGTTGAAGACCAGTCCGGGGTTGCAACCCGAATGGCGGATGAGTTGAATGGTGCGATCCACGTGGTAAGTGGCCTCGGGATGAAAACTGATATGGGTCGCGCCTGCTTTCGCAAAATCCATCACCAAAGGATCGACCGGCGTCACCATCAAGTGCACGTCGATGGGCGCTACTACTCCGGCCTTACGCAGCGCCTGGCAAACCACGGGACCGACGGTCAGGTTCGGAACGTAATGGTTATCCATGACATCGAAGTGAATCCAGTCGGCGCCGGCTGCGAGCACCGATTCGACTTCTTCGCCCAAGCGGGCGAAATCAGCCGATAGAATCGACGGGGATATGATGATGCCCATAATAGTTAGCGCATACCTCGCGCCGCGCGTATGCCTTCATAGGCCTCTTGGATACGCTGAGTTTTCTCCTTCGCCATTTGCGCCATCGACTCCGGCAGGCCGTTGGCGACGAGTTTATCAGGATGGTGGCGGCTCATTTGCCGCCGATAAGCCTTGACCAGCTCTTGATCGCTGATCTCTGCCTCGACTTCGAGTTCAGCATAGCATTCTGCCAAATTGTCGGACTTCCCTCGCTTCTGTCTAGCGCGCAGCGATGCCTCCATGTGCGCAAATTCGAGCGCTGACAGCCCCAGGCGTTCGGCTATCGCGGCCAGAATCCGGCGAGCCGGCGGGGAGATGCCATTGCCGGCGAGCGCCGCGCGCAACTGCAGATCCACGAAGGCGCGCAACAGGTCGTAGCGCAGGCCGCAGGACTCGCGCAACCGCTCGATGCTCAGTTCCGCATCGTAGCCTGGCGATTTACCGGCCCTGAAACAGGCGATGGCAGCATCGACGTCGGCAGCGCCTAAGTTCAATTCCTGCATGAGTCTGCGCGCCGCGTCGATTTCCGCCTCGGAGACGCGCCCGTCGGACTTGGCCACATGTCCCATGATCTCGAATGTGGTGCGGAAGAACTCACTCGAGATCGAAATCGAAGTCGATCCGTCCCCCATCGCCGCTCTTCCTGCGCCCCTCGGGTCAAGCATATAGCCGATGATGGCTCCGAGCACCGCGCCCCAAACGCTTTTGGTGATCAGCAGCCCGATCAATGCCCCAAAAAAAATGCCTTTCCAACTCATTCGCGTTGACCTATCCGCTCCGTCCCGCCACAATCGCCGAGGCTTCAATGGTAGCAGTCACGAGCGCTTACACATGGAACAGTATTCGCATTCGGCACCGCTTTTCGAGAGCCGCATTCGAAGTCTCAAGAAAATTCATCAGGGAAAGGTGCGCGATATTTACGATGTGGATGACGGTCATTTATTGATCGTGGCCACCGATCGGCTGTCCGCATTCGATGTGGTGCTTCCCGACCCCATCCCATTCAAAGGCCAGGTGCTGACTCAGATATCGCTGTTCTGGTTTGCGAGAACCGGCCATATAACCCCGAATCATCTATCCGACCTGCGCGTCGAGGACGTGATCAGCGACGGCGAAGAACGAGCGCAACTGGCAGGTCGTGCCATGGTCGTCAAAAAATTAACCGCATTGCCGATCGAAGCCGTGGCGCGGGGCTATCTCATCGGCTCGGGTTACAAGGACTACAAAGTCAATGGCTCAGTCTGCGGCATCCCGCTGCCCGCGGGCTTGAGGATTGCAGAGCGCTTGCCGGAGCCCATATTTACGCCCGCGTCCAAAGCGCCGGCCGGCTCTCACGACGAAAACATCGATTTTGAGGCAATCATCAAGTTGCTCGGAAAGGAATGCGCAAATGATATCCGGCGCATTGCCCTCGAGGTATACCGCTTTGCCGCCGAACATGCGCGCGCGCGCAACATCATCATTGCGGACACCAAATTCGAATTCGGCGTCGATAAGTCCGGACAGCTGTTTTTGATCGATGAGGTGCTGACGCCGGACTCTTCGCGATTCTGGCCGATGGCCTCGTACAAGCCGGGAATCAGCCCGCCGAGTTTCGATAAGCAATTCGTGCGCGATTATCTGGAGTCGTTGCAATGGAACAAGAAACCGCCGGCGCCGCATTTGCCGCCCGAGATCCTGGCCCGCACCAGCGATAATTACCGCGAGGCGCTGAGGCTGTTGACCGCCTGAGCTTGCGCCCAGCGCATGATGTAGTCGTGCATGAGCTGAACGCCCTCGCTCAATGCCGCAGGTCCTGGCTGCAAAATAATGGATGATTTGATCTCATGAAGTTGGCCGTCGCGCACCGCAGGTATCGCGTCCCAAGCGGGCCTGGCAGCCACTGAATCGGGCCGGAATTTCTTTCCGCACCAAGATCCGAAGATGATGTCCGGAGCGCGGCGCGACACCTCGTCGCCATCGGCGATGATGCGATTCCTGCCCAAGGGTTCCCGTGCAAGTTCGGGAAAGCAGTCTATGCCCACCGCCAGTTCAACCAATTCCGACACCCACTTGATCGCGCTGATCTGCGGCACATCCCACTCCTCGAAGTAGACGCGGGGCCTGCGCACGAGTCTGTCCGCGGCGGCGCGGATGGCGGCAAGACCGTTCTCGAGGGTGGCGGCCAACGCGGATGCCTTTGCGTGGCAGCCCACCATGGCGCCCAGCATGAGTATCATTTGCAGAATCTCGGCAATACTGCGCTGATTGAATACATGCACGCTTAGGCCGCGGCGAATCAAGTCCGCGGCGATGTCGGCCTGTAAATCGGAAAATCCCAATACCAGATCCGGCTTCAATGCCGTGATCTTCTCGATCCGCGCGCTGGTGAATGCCGATACTCTCGGCTTCTCTTTGCGCGCCCGCGCCGGACGGACCGTAAAGCCGGATATGCCGACGATGCGCCGTTCCTCGCCGAGCAGATACAGCGTTTCAGTGGTTTCTTCCGTCAGACAGACGATGCGGCTCGGGAACATCAGGGCCGCGATCTTGCCATACCCCATCCGGCATGCAAGGCTCGGTGCATGTTTACTTGGTTTGAGAACCTCGAAGATCGGCTGTTCACCGGATCGCGCGCCATGCCGCCGCCCTGGGGGCCCGTATTGCGCGCGGTGCGCTACCCGGCGGCGCTGCTGCGCGATTGGCTGCAGGGTGAGATCAGCGTTCGCGCCATGAGCCTCGCGTATACCACCTTGCTGTCCATCGTCCCTTTGTTGGTGTTCAGCTTTTCAATTTTGAAAGGCTTGGGCGCCCGCGGCGACCTGCGA
>JAQGOD010000172.1 GCA_028293775.1 Gammaproteobacteria bacterium | reverse complement strand
GCAGCGCTCCAGGCGGCGCTGTTGGTTGTGCGGGCGTCGGCGTGGGTTCGGGGGCCGCTGGCGGCGCCGGTTCTGGCGCGGGCGCCTGGGGCGGCAGTTCTGTGGTGCTTGAGCTTTGGGGCGGGGTTGGCGCACTCTGCGCGATCTCCGCGAGCGTGGTCGCGGACACGAACGCCGGATTGATGGACGCCAAGGCCTGTTGGGCGGTGTTGAAGCCTAGCGTCTGAGCGCCAGCGGTCGCCCCTGCGCCGCCGCCGAGCGCATCGAGTGCCGCAATGGCCTGTATCGAGTCCTGCGCCGTGTAGAGGTCGTAGAGGTCCAGCACAGACTGCCCGAGAACCGACGATCCCGGAATCGAGGCCACCGCGGCCGTGCCGACACTGGTCGAGGTCGCCGTCGCCGTGCCCGCAAGGGTATTGGATACGGTCATTCCGCCGCCGATTCCCTCGGCTGCGGCTGCGGCGACTCCGAGCGCGCTCAGCGCTCCGGAGATGCCGATGGCCGCGCCGATCGTTTGCGAGAATGCCTGGAAGGGGCCGTTGTCAGCGAAGAACCCCTGCGGATTCATCGCAGCCTGGGCCTTCCCCATCGCGCCATATACATCGGCGCGCATGAGGTAGCCTTCAGCGGGGTCGTAGGCCGTGATGTCGGAGGGATTCGTGTCCCTGGTGATATTTGCCCACGCCTGCTTCGGTATACCGCTGAGTGCCCTGGGATCAAACGCCTGACCCGTTCTCACCCACTCAACGCCGTCCCTACCTATTGCGCAAGTTGGCGATCACGCGCTCCAACCAGGTCTGGGCGTTGGATACGACGTATGTTCCCATGGCGCGCGGTTTCGTTTACCTCACCGCGGTGGTGGACGTGGCCTCGCGCCGCGTGCTGGCGCACAAGGTAGCGATCACACTCGAAGCGCTTCACGCAGCTGAGGTGATCGAAGCGGCCTTTGCGCGCTACGGCATCCCTGAGATCGTCAACACCGACCAGGGCAGCCAGTTCACGGCTGAAGAGTTCACCCGCATCGAACTGGCCAAGGGCTGCAAGCTGTCGATGGATGGACGTGGGGCGTGGCGCGACAACGTGTTCGTCGAGCGCCTGTGGCGTAGCGTGAAGTACGAACGGGTATATCTGAAGGCCTACGACAGTGTGAGCGCAGCACGCGCCGACGTCGCCGACTATCTGGACTGGTACAACGGGCATCGTCCTCATAGCCGTTTGGAACGCCTCACGCCGAATGAAAAGTACCTGGCCGCACTGGCGCCAATGAAGATGGTCGCCTAAGATGAAGTTCCCGGTGCACCCCTTTGCACCTCCCGCGATCCACCCGGCGTCCACTTATAAATCGGGGATAGTTGTTCAAACAACCGGAGCCACTTCTGTTCAAGTACCTCATTAAGCAACGTCTGATGACCCCGCGCGACGCATTTGGGTTAATTTGCGACCATAACGACAATGCCATGCTGCTCTTTGCTAACGACCTTCAAGACTTCCTCGCGCTTTGATGATCAATACGCAAAGTGAGTTGCGAGCCGTCGATGTGGGTTCGGGCGAGGCCGGCAACGGGTACTACATGCGGACATACCCGCTGGCTTCGACGTTGTTACTCAAAGGATCCACTTTGATGAACAGATTCCCATCCGCGCACTTGTCTAACATCGCGAAATGATGTTGCCATGGCGCTAAGCGTGATTGACGAAGCGATCGTCTGCTTCATCGACATTCTTGGTTTCCGCAATATGGTTACGGCCGCCGGTGATCGCCTAGAACTTGCTAATCGCCTCGATGCCGCCATTGAAAAGGCGCTCGAGGCTTTTGGGGGCAAAGACGCGTTGCGGGGAACACCTGATGCTGAATGGCGGGTTCGCATCTTCTCAGACTGCTTGTGTGCGGCGAAGCCGCTGTCGCCGCTCGGGGTCGCGGTCGCGTTGGAGGCGGTATCCACTTTCACGCAGGAAATGTTAGTAAGGTCGCTGCCGATCCGGGGCGGCATTGCCATAGGTCCTTATGCTGAGAGCGAGCTCTTATTGTTTTCTACCGCACAAATCGCGGCATACGACCTGGAGTCGAAGGTCGCTCGCCATCCTCGCGTAGTCTTATCGGCGTCGCTGCTGGGCTATATCAACGCGATCGCGGACGATGAGTATCGTTGGCTGATCAAGGAGCTGATCATTTTGGACCGAGGAAGGCTCGCATTCGTCAACTACATGATCTTCTACGAGGAAGACGATTGGCTGGGCGGCTACGCTTTCTACGATCGAATGAGCAAAGTTCTAGCCGCAATGCTACGTCGACCGAACATTTCCGCACGCGTCCGCGAAAAGTATTTGTGGATGGCGGCTCTGCACAACTGGTCCTTGGTGCATACCGCACGGCTCCTGAAGCAGAGCGGTATTCTGTCCGAAGACACCGTGTGGAACTTCCGTTCGTTTTACATAGAGTCCGCCCCCGCGAAACGGCGTTTTCGGGCGCTCATTGCGTCGGATGCCGCCTTCGCGGAGATGACGAGCCGAAACAAATGGATGGTGTATAGCGGCGGTCAGATGGTTGAAACGTTTCCCGAGAATCGACGCAAGGGCATTGACTGGCTTCGCGAATGGCCGGGGGCGAGCACGGTGGACGACGAGAAAGTCGAAGATGATGAAGACGAGGGCGATGCCACTCACGACTATCCGGACGGTGGCGCGTAGCATGACTGGCCATACTAAAGTTAAGGTTGTAAGTCAATTTGCTAGTTACACGGCGGAGGAAAAAGAGAAACGCAGCGAAGCAACAACTTAGAAATACTTCTGGCGGAGAGGGCGGGATTCGAACCCTCGTCAACCCAATATAAATCAACCCCTTCGGTAGCTTAGCTGTCCATAAGCCGGCTGCGGAAAGATCTGGTTCGTCGGCGTAATTCGAATTTGTTGACCCGCCTTCAACGTTGGGTAGACAACCATCGAGGCGGCGGGGGAGCCACGTGACGGCGAGGCTCTGCGGTGGCTCCCCGACTTGGGTCGAACCAGAGACCCCCGGATTAACAGTCCCACCGGTGGTATTGAAGTAATGACATCGCAGATGCTGGCGGCCGGCACGAACTGGGTAGGCACTTTGTGCTGGACGGCATTGGCGGGGATGTGCCAAGGCCTTG
>JAQGOD010000167.1 GCA_028293775.1 Gammaproteobacteria bacterium | reverse complement strand
AAGCGCAACGCGTTAAACTCGCGACCGAGCTCGCAAAAAAAGCGACCGGCCGCACATTTTACATTCTTGATGAACCGACCACTGGCCTGCATTTCGACGATGTCGCCAAGCTCTTGCGCGCTTTTGGAAAATTGATCGAGGCCGGCCATTCGCTGCTGGTGATCGAACACAACCTCGATGTCGTCCGTGCCGCGGATTGGATCATCGATTTGGGCCCGGAAGGCGGCGAAGGCGGCGGCGGCGTGGTCAGTATCGGCACACCGTCGGACATCATGCAGAGCGCCGAATCGCACACCGGGCGCGCCTTGCGCGAAGAACATCGCGGCCGCGACGCGGTGCGTGATTCGTGCGGCATGGCACCCTACGCCGACGCCTCCGTTCGTCCTAGCATACCTGTCAGCATCGACATTCATGGGGCGCGCGAACACAATCTCAAAAATGTCGACGTGAGTTTGGGCCTCAATAAATTTACCGTCATCACCGGTGTTTCCGGCAGCGGCAAGAGCACGCTGGCGTTTGATATTCTGTTTGCCGAAGGTCAACGCCGCTATCTTGAGTCCTTGAATGCCTATGCGCGGCAATTCGTTCAGCCTTCATCCCGGCCCGAGGTGGATGCAATTTTCGGGATACCGCCGACGGTGGCGATTGAACAACGCACCAGCCGCGGCGGACACAAGAGCACGGTCGCCACCCTGACGGAGGTCTATCACTTCCTGCGCCTGCTGTACGTCAAACTCGGCGTGCAATACTGCCCCGATTGCAACGCGCGCATCGAGCCGCAGTCGGCCGACGCCATCGCTGCGCGGTTGTTCAAGGACTATCGCGGCAAGACCGTCAGCCTGTCAGCACCGCTCATCGTCGCGCGCAAGGGGCTGTATACGGCGCTGGCCAAGTGGGCGCGCGGCAAAGGTTTTACACACTTGCGCGTCGACGGCGCCCTCCTGCCGACCGCCAAGTGGCCCCGGCTCGATCGGTTCATCGAGCACAATATTGAACTGCCCATCGCCGAAGTGAACGTCAGCGCGTCCGCAGAAGCCCGGTTGCGCGAGAACATCGACCTGGCCTTGCACCATGGGCATGGCGTGATGCACGTTCAATCGGCCTTAGACAAGTCAGAAGCCGGCGTCTTTTCGACCAAGCGGGCCTGCCCGAAGTGCGGCACCGGATTTCCGGAGCTGGATCCCCGCTTGTTTTCTTTCAATTCAAAACATGGCTGGTGCAAAGCCTGCTTTGGCACCGGGCTGCACTTGCCGGAATTCGACGCCGAGCAAAGCGGCGAGGAGACCGTTTGGCGTGATGCGGCGGACACAGCCGCGCAACCCTGCACGGTCTGCGCAGGCCAACGCCTCAATCCCATCGCGCTCAACGTGCTTTTCCGCGATTCGTCGATCGCCGCGTTGACGCATTTGCCCGTCCAGGATTTTGCCGCGCAGATTGCCCAGCTCAAGTTGGTCGGCCGCGAACGCGAAATCGCCCGGGACTTGTTGGCGGAGCTTGCCGCGCGCACGACATTCTTGTGCGATGTCGGTTTAGGCTATCTGCAATTGGACCGCGCGGCGCCCACGCTTTCGGGCGGCGAAGCCCAACGCATCCGCTTGGCTGCGCAATTGGGATCCAATCTTCAAGGCGTGTGCTATGTGCTGGACGAACCGACGATCGGTTTGCACCCGCGCGACAATGCGACGCTGTTGAACACGTTGGAGCGGCTGCGGGCCAAGGGAAACACCTTGGTGGTAGTAGAGCACGATGAGGACACCATACGGCGTGCCGATCATGTGATCGATTTAGGTCCGGGGGCGGGCACGCGCGGTGGGCGATTGGTCGCCCAAGGCACCGCGGCTCAACTTGCCCACCTGGGAAACTCGGCGACCGGCCGCTGTCTTGCAGCCCCGCTCAAGCATTCTCGAGCCAGGCGCCGCGCCATCGATCGCGACACGCCGATGATCGACATCATCGGTGCGAGCCTGCACAATCTTCGCAAGCTCGATGCACGCATTCCGCTGCGCCGGCTCAGCGTGATCACCGGGGTTTCCGGCTCGGGCAAATCCTCGCTCGCGCGCGACGTGCTCCTGCGCAACTTGAAGCAGCTTTTGGCCCGGCCCCGCCGCGCCGACCGCGCACGCAAAACCGATGCCTGCCTCGAAGGCTGCGCGAAGATCAGCGGCTGGCAACCGATCAGCCGCGTCCTCGAGGTGGATCAGACGCCTATCGGCAAGACTCCGCGTTCCTGTCCCGCAACGTACATCGGGTTTTGGGATGCCATTCGCCGGCTGTATGCCGAGACGACGGAGTCGCGCATGCGCGGATTTACCGCCAGCCGCTTCTCGTTCAATACCGCGGGCGGGCGCTGCGAGGCGTGCGAAGGGCAGGGCAGGCAGCGCATCGAGATGAATTTCTTGCCGGATGTTCAGGTGCTCTGCGATGTGTGCGGGGGCAAGCGATTCAATCCTGAAACGCTGAGCATTTTGTTCAAAGGCAAGAACATCGGCGAGATTCTCGCCATGAGCGTCGAGGATGCCCTGGAATTCTTCATCGCTCAACGCAGCATCCATCATCCCTTGAAGCTGCTCGCGGATGTTGGCCTGGGATACTTGAGCCTCGGACAGCCGAGTCCAACCTTATCGGGCGGAGAAAGCCAACGCATCAAACTGGTGACTGAACTGGCGAAAGTGCGCACCGATGAGCTTGGCCAAGACATCGCGCGCCGCGAAGGGCAACACACCCTGTACGTGCTCGATGAACCCACGGTAGGGCTGCACATGGCGGATGTGGAAAAGCTATTGCGCGTATTGCATCGCTTGGTGGATACCGGCAACACCCTCGCCGTGATCGAGCACAACCTCGATATCATGGCTGAAGCGGACTGGATTATCGACTTGGGGCCCGAGGGCGGTTCCGGCGGGGGCCGAATCGTCGCTCAAGGCTCGCCCGAGGCCATTGCGCGCAAACCTGGAAAAAGCCATACGGCGAAAATCCTCGGCGAGTTCCTCAAGGAACGCGGAGTGCCTTAAGCCAAGCTAACAGGTGTTGAGGCCCATGGAGAGACCATTGAAGACCATTCTCATCACCGGCGGTACCCGCGGCATCGGTCGCGCCACGGCGTTATTGTGCGCAAGGAAAGGATGGACGGTCGCGCTCAACTATGTGCGCGATCACTCGGCGGCCGATGAGACCGCCCGCGAGGTCCATGCAGCGGGCGGTCATGCGGCCACCTTCAAGGGCGACGTGTCCGTGGAGTCGGATGTGCTGACCCTGTTCGATCGAGCCGAATCCACTTTCGGCAAGCTTGATGGGGTGGTAATCAATGCGGGCATCGTTGCGCCCTCCTCG